>NZ_JANLGL010000241.1:0-7652 GCF_024655625.1 Pseudomonas sp. 18.1.10 | reverse complement strand
GACTGACACACCGTATTCGCGAGCAAGCCCGCTCCCACACAAGCCCGCTCCCACAGGTTGATCGCATTTATTCAGTTCGCCTGGGTGCGCAGCTTGGGAACGCACAGCCTCGCCAGCCCATCCGCCAGCAGATTCACCCCCACCACAAACGCCGCAATCGCACTCACCCCGCCTTGAATCACCGGCACGTCGCGCAGGCGAATCGCGTCGTTGAGTAAGCTGCCCACCCCCGGATACGTAAACGCCATCTCCACCAGCAAGGTGCTGCTGAAAAACACGCTGAGGGTCAACGCCAGCCCCTGGATCAGCGGCAGCACGGCGTTGGGCAAGGCGTGCCCGAGTACCAGCCGCCAGGGTTGCAGGCCACGCAGGCGGGCGGCTTCGAGGTAGTCGCTGTGCAGCGCTTCGATCATCGCCCCACGCACCAGGCGGATCAGGTACGGCGCACTCGCCAGCACCAGCGCGGCCACGGGCAGGACCAGGTAGCGGCCCTGGGTGAACGCCGAGTGTTCCGGGTCGAGCAGCGATACCGCCGGCAGCCAGGTGAACAGGCTGGTGGCAAACAGCATGATTAAGCCGATCGCCAGCACAAACCCCGGCAGTGATTTGAACATCACCAGCAGCGGCAGGGTCAGGCGGTCGATCCAGCGGTCGCGGTACAACGCCAGCAGCGTGCCCAGCCCCACGGCCAGCAGCAGGTTGCACAGGGCAACGGGAATAAGCAGCGCGAGGGAGTTGGCGAAGCGTTGGCCCAGCAGTTGGCTCACGGCCACCTGGGAGTCCAGGGACAGGCCCAGGTCACCGCGCAGTGCCGCGCCGAGCCAGTGCAGGTATTGCTGCCACAGCGGCAAGTGCAAGCCCAGCTGTTCGCGCAGCACCTGCAACGACGCTTCGGGCGCGCCCGGCCCGAGAATCACCCGCGCCGGGTCGGACGGCAGCAGGCGGATGGCGAGGAACACCAGCACGCTAATCAGCAGCACACTGCCAAGCGCAGACAACAGGCGCCGTGCCAGGCCACTCACGCCGGCTCCTTAAGCCACAGGCTGTCGAAGCGCCAGGTGGGGAACAGGGTTTTTTCCGCCTGGGCGCCGCCGACGCGGTGGGCGATGCCGTCGAGCAGGTTGGCGTAGCCCCAGATCAGCATGCCGCCTTTGGCATGCTGGATCTGTTGCGCTTCGTGCACCAGCACGCGGCGTTTTTCCAGGTCGGGTTGGGCCAGCGCCTCGAGGAACAGCTGGTCGAAGCGCGGGTCGCTGAAGTGGGTCTTGTTGGCCACCGACACTGGCGCGTCGGAGTGCAGCCCACAGGTGAGGAACGGCGCGCCGATGCTGCCACCGGTACTCAGCGGCCATTCGGTGAGTTGCGGGCCGTTGAACGTGGCGCTGTCGACCTGGCGCACGCGGATGTCCACGCCGGCGCGCTTGGCCTGTTCGGCGAACACCAGCGCCGAGGCGACGCCGCCGCTGTCCTGGTCGGCCACCAGTTCCACGCTCAAGTGCTCCTGGCCGGCTTCGCGCAGCAGGGCTTTGGCGCGTTCCAGGTTGTAGCTGCGCTGCGGGATGCTGTGGTCGAAGGTCGGGTCGTTGGGTGCATAGAGGTCGTTGGCCACGCGGCCCTGGCCGTTGAGGGCGCGGGCCACCAGTTCTTCACGGTCGGCCATCAGGCGAAAGGCTTCGCGCACGCGCGGGTCGTTGAACGGTGCCTGGCTGAGGTTCATGTCGAAGGTCAGCCAGTTGCCGGTGACCGAGGTCAGCACCTGCAATGTTGGATTGGCCTGGACCAGCCGCAGGTGTTCGTTGGCCAAACCGTTGGCCAGGTCGATCTGCCCGGATTGCAAGGCGCCCAGGCGCGAGGTCTGGTCCTTGAAGTCGATGATTTCCAACTCGTCGGCGTAGGGCTTGCCGGCCTTGTAGTAGTTGTCGAAGCGGGTGAACAGCGAGCGTTGGCCCGGGGTGAAGCTCTTGAGCTTGTAGGGGCCGGCGCCCACCGGGTTGGTCACCGGGTGATAGTCCACCGGCACGATGCCGCCGAAGTTGACCCAGGTTTCCGGCAACGGCACAAAGCCGGCGCCATCCTTGAAGCGCACGCGCAGGGTGCGGTTGTCGAGTTTCTCCAGGTGGTCGCGGTCGATCCAGTGCAGCAGCGCCGCGTAGGGCGAGGCCAACTGGGGATCGGTGAGGCGGCGGATGGAGAACACCAGGTCATCGGCGTCGATGGTCTTGCCGTGGTGGAACTCCAGGTCCTTGTGCAGGCGCAGGGTCCAGGTGCGCGCGTCCGCGCTGACTTCGGCCTCTTCGGCGAGGGCCAGGCGCGGCAGCATGTTTTCGTCCCATTCCCACAGTTTGCTGTACAGCGCAAAGCCGCGAATGATGCCGCTGCCCACCGGTTTATGGGCGTCGAGGTTGCCGCTGCGGCTGCCGTCGATCACCCCCAGGCGCAGGCGCCCGCCGTACTGCGGGCCGGTTGGAGCGGCGCTGGCCAAGGCCTTCGGTGCGGCGCCGTCGCCACAGGCACTGAGCAGGCTGCTGCCGAGCACCAGGCCAGAACCGAGGGTCAGGCTGTTGCCGAGAAAACGCCGGCGGCTGAAAAACGTCGGGTCCATCACGCCACCTGTTCGTTGGGTTGGGCCGGCTGCCGCGCTGCGGGTTGGCGCAGGTGGCGGAAGTGCGGAAGGATGTGTTCGCCCAGGCGGTAGTTTTCTTCCAGGTGCGGGTAGCCGGCGAGGAAAAACAGCTCGATGCCCACTGCGTTGTATTCGTGAATCCGCTCGATCACCTGGGCGTAGCTGCCCACCAGCGCGACGCCGGGCGGCACGCCGATATAGCCGAAGCCGGACCACACAGTGGGGTGGATGAAAAAGTCATCGAACCCGGGCGCCTGTTTTTGCGCGTATTCGTGTTCAAAGCCGAGCTTGCGCGCCGAACGCAGGCCGTCGTGGGCCGCCAGTTGCTGGACCACGCCCTTGGCCACGCCTTCGTCGAAAAAGCGCCGGGCTTCGGCACGGGCTTCGTCCTCGGTCGGGCGGGTGACCACATCGACGGACAAGCCAAAGCGCAGGTTGCCATTGCCATGGGCCACGGCGCGGCGGCGCACGTCGTCGATCAGCGCGCGGATTTCTTCCGGGCGCTCGGCACGCATCAGGTAGTAATCGGCATGTTTGGCCGCGAATTCGCGGGCGGCTTCGGAAGAACCGGCGGTGCAGATCAGCGGCAGTTCGGCTTTTTTCTGCGGGCCACGCAGGCCGCCGCCTTCGGCGCTGTAGTAGCGCCCGGCGTAGTGGAACTGTTCGTTGTTCCAGTAACCCTTGACCACGTCCATGAACTCGCTGGCCCGCGCATAACGCTCATCGTGGCCGGTGACGTCGCCAACCTGGCGCTGCATCACTTCGGAGCCGCCGTTGATGATGTTCCATACGAGCCGGTTGCCGCTGGCGCGCTGGTAGGTGGCGGCCATTTGCGCGGCGACGAAGGGCGAGAAGTGGAACGGCTGGAACGCACTGACGAATTTCAGCGTGCGGGTTTCTCGCGCCAGCAATGAGCACACGGTCCAGGGCTCCTCGCCGCTGGGCGCGTTGACCATCAGCACACCGCTGAAGCGGTTGATCTCGGCGGCACGGGCGATCTGCCCGAGGTAGTCGATGTAGGTGAAGGGGTCGCCGACGGCGAAGTCCGAGACCGCGCCGCTGTTGTTTTCCGGGGCTTGCCAGTCGCCGCGGTTGCGCGGGTCGCCGGGCAGGAATTGGGTTTCGCCATGCAGGGGCAGGCGGGTGAAAAAGTCGATGCTCATCAAGCAGTCTCCTGGAAAAAATTAGCGGGCGCTTTCGACCTGGGCCTTGAGGTTGGGCCACAGGTCGATCAGGCCGAGGTCGCGGATCGCCTGGTCGGTGAAACGGGTGGCCAGGGACCCGCTGAAGTCGGGCTGGCTGCTGATTAACTGGTTGTCGAGGGCGTACTGGGACAGCGCGGCGAAGTGCTTGAGCAACTGCGCATCGGTCTTCGGTGCCCAGCGTTGCACCCACGGCACCGGGTCGCCTTGATCGTCACGGCGCAGCACGCTTTGCGGGGTGCCGGCGAGGGACGAGAAGCGGTAGTACTCGGCGCTGTTGTGCTCATCGGCCAACCATTGGCTGGCCTTGACCCAGGCAGTGGCGACCAGTTGGGTCAGTTGCGGCTGGCTGTCGACAAAACGCTCGGTGCCCCACAGGTCCGAGGCCAGGCGCCAGTCGGCGGCGCCTTGCTTGCTGGACCAGAGCACCCGGCCGACCTGCTTGTCTTCCAGCAGATAGGCCTCGCTGAGCAGCACGGCGGCATCGACCTTGCCCGCCGACACCGCCGCCGCGCCGACCTGCGGGTTGATATTGGCGATCTTGAAATCCTTCAGCGCCAAACCCTGGCTGGCGAGGAACTGGCTGAACGGGAACTCCCACGGCCGCCCTCGGTGCAGGGCCAGGCGCTTGCCCTTGAGGTCGTTGATGGACTGCGCCGGCGAATCCTTGGGCACCACCAGGTAGATGTTATTGCCGCTGCCACCGGGCACCACCAGCTTGCCCGGTACACCGCCGGCCAGGGCGATCACCGACGGCAGGTCGCCGCGCACGGCGAAGTCCAGGCTGTTATTGGAAAAGCCTTCGTTGATCTGCGGCCCGGCGTTGGCGTGGGGCAGGGCTTGCCACTCCAGGGCGACCCCGCGTTTTTTCAACGCTTGTTCGAGCCAGCCTTCTTCGATGACTCGCCCGGGAATGCCGCCGAACACCGGCTTGCCGCCCTGGGTGAACGAGACGATGCCGATGCGCACGGCGGTGGGCGTTTCGGCTGCGAAGGCACTCAGCGCAGGGATCAGCGCCAGTGCGGCGATCAGGCGTTTGTAGGGCAGCTTCATGGTTGTGCTCCAAAGCCATTGTTGGCGAGATAGCCCAGGGTCACGCGGGACAGCGCGCGCACGCCCACCGGCAGCGCGTTGTCGTCCACCAGGAACTTGGGTGAATGGTTGGGCCAGGTGTGGGCCGGGTCGATGCCGTCGGGCGTCACCCCGAGGCCGAAGAACACGCCGGGGATCTTGCGCGAGTACTCGGCGAAGTCGTCCGCCGCGTAGACGCCGGATTCGATGTCCACCGGCAGCTTGGATGAGGCCTTGAGTTGCGGCAGCAGCGCATCCACCAACGCGCTGTTGTTGTAGCCCGCCGGGTACGTCGGGGTGACGTCGATGCTGGCGCTGGCACCGGCACTCTCGGCGATCTTGCTGGCGGTGCGGCGCAGGCGTTCGATCACGTCGTCGCGCTGGGACTGGCTCAAGGTGCGCACGGTGCCTTCCAGGCGCACTTGCGCGGGGATGATGTTACTGCGCACGCCCGCGTCAATGCGCCCTACGGAAATCACCGGTGCCGGCAGCGCCACCAGGTCCATCTGCCGGCTCGGGATGGTTTGCCAGCCCAGCACGATCTGCGCGGCCAGGGGGATCGGATCGATGCCGGCCCAGGGGAAGGCGCCGTGGGTTTGCGCGCCGGTCACGGTGGCGACGAAGGTGTCCGCCGCTGCCGTGGTGCGCTCGCGGCTGATGGACAGCGAGCCGGACACGCCGCGCCCCACATGCAGGCCGAAAATCGCCTGGGGCGCCGGCTCGGCCAGCACGCCTTGTTCGATCATCAGGCGCGCGCCGCCTTTCTCGCCGACCGGCACGCCTTCTTCGGCGGGCTGGAAGATGAACTTGACGGTGCCGGGCAGGCTGTCCTTGTGCTTGGCCAGCACTTCGGCCACCCCCAGCACAATCGCGATGTGCGCATCGTGGCCGCAGGCGTGCATCACGCCGACGGTTTTGCCGGCCTGGCTGAAGTCGTTGCCGCTGTAGGGCACGCTGACGGTGGAGGCGTAGGGCAGGCCGGTTTGCTCGGTGACGGGCAGCGCATCCAGCTCGGAGCGGATCGCGACCACCGGGCCGGGTTTGCCGCCGCGCAGGATCGCTACGACGCCGGTGTGCGCCACTTCGGTCTGCACCGTCAGCCCCAGTTCACGCAGGCGCTGGGCCACACGTTTAGCGGTCTCGAACTCGCGGTTGCCCAGCTCGGGATGCTGGTGGATGGCGTGGCGCAGTTCGATCAACTGCGGGGTGGCGCGCTGGATGTCCTGGTCCAGTTGGCTCAACCGTTGCGGGTCGATTTCAACGGCGCTGGCCAGGGGCGCGACCAGCAGGGCGGCGAGCAGCGCGGGGAGGTGACGGGTCGACTTCATGCAAAAAACCTCGGGTTCAAACAACGAATGCCGAGGGACAACGCAGAATGCATGCCAGGCGCCTACATCCCCTGTTTTCGGGGTTTTTAGGCGTTATCGAGTGGGCTTTTGCTGAATCAGCAGCGGCCTGTTGCTGATGGATTGCTGCTCCAGCAGCAGTGAATCGCATATGTTTTATTGGAATATTCAAATGCCAATTAATAATTATTTTATCTATGCGGCTTGGTTCACTATGGCACCCCAGTACTTTGGAAACAGGACCGTAAGATGTCATTGCTCACCCACCCCAACGCCCGTGAACTGAGCAAAACGGTGCGGGCCACCGTACTGGTTTTCAAAGACCCGCGTTCCCAGGAACTGCTCAACCGCATCGAGCGCCTGGCGCCGAGTGAAGCCAACGCGCTCATCATCGGCGAGACCGGCACCGGCAAGGAATTGGTCGCGCGGCAGATCCACAACCTGAGTCGGCGCAGCCAGGCCAACTTTGTCGCGGTGAACTGCGGCGCGTTCCCCGAAACCCTGGTCGAGAGCGAATTGTTCGGCCATGAGAAGGGCGCCTTTACCGGCGCCACGCAGAACAAGGCCGGTTGGTTTGAAGCGGCCAACGGCGGCACCTTGTTCCTTGACGAGATCGGCGATTTGCCGTTGGGCATGCAGGTCAAACTGCTGCGGGTGTTGCAGGAGCGCGAAGTGGTGCGCCTGGGCTCGCGCACGCCGATTCCGATCAACGTGCGGCTGGTGGCGGCGACCAATATCAACTTGGCGGACGCCGTGGTCGCGGGTAATTTCCGCGAGGATCTGTTTTACCGCCTGCACGTGGCAACCATCCGCCTGCCGCCGCTGCGCGAGCGCCCGGGGGACATCCTGCCGCTCACCGAATTCTTTGTCGCCGAACACTGCCGCCGCCTGGGCTACAGCAGCGCGCAACTGAGCCCCGAGGCCGAGCGCAAGCTGTTGGCGCACAACTGGCCGGGGAATATCCGAGAGCTGGAAAACGCCATTCATCACGCGCTGCTGGTGTGCCGCCAGCAGTTGATCCAACCGGGGGATTTGCACCTGGTGGAGATGAGCGCGGCCGTGCGCCAGGAGATCCAGGCGCTGCCTGCGGCGGGCGGCGACCTGGAGTCGGCGTTGATTAGTTTGTTCGAAAAGAACCTGGACAACCTGTTCGATCATATCGAGGAGCAGGTGTTTCGCACGGCGTACCAGTTCTGCCATGGCAACCAGTTGCAGACGGGGCGGTTGCTGGGGATCAGCCGCAATATTGTGCGGGCGCGGCTGGAGAAGATTGGCGAGTTGCCGCCGATTGGCGGGTATCCGGCAAAGGTTGAGTGACAGGCGCACGCTTACGGCCTGACTCAACACCATCCCCTGTGGGAGCGGGCTTGCTCGCGAATGCGGAGTATCAGTCACCTATATTTCGACTGA
>NZ_JANLGL010000240.1:0-7675 GCF_024655625.1 Pseudomonas sp. 18.1.10 | reverse complement strand
TCAGCAATACATGTGCAAGCTGACCCACCGCTTTCGCGAGCAAGCCCGCTCCCACAGAAGTCCACTTTCACAGGGGATCTGTGACAACCGCCTAAAACAGTGCAATCACAATAATAAAGGGGCACACCACGTGACCACGCCAGACACCGGCTTTGCAGAAATCACCCAACGCGAACTGGGCCTCAGGCGCCAGCTCACTTCCGGCCAGATGAGCATGATCGCCATCGGCGGCGCCATCGGTACCGGGCTGTTCATGGGCAGCGCCTATGCCATCGGTTACGCCGGGCCCAGCGTGCTGGTGAGCTACGCCATCGGCGCGTTGATTACCTTGCTGTTGATGGGCTGCCTGGCGGAGATGACGGTGGCCCATTCCACCTCCGGCTCCTTCGGCGCGTATGCCGAGTTCTATATCAGCCCGCTGGCCGGGTTCCTGGTGCGTTACGCCTACTGGGCGGCGATTGTGCTGGCGGTGGGCGCCGAGGTCACGGCAGTGGCGATGTACATGAAGTACTGGTTCGCCAACGTGCCGGAGTGGGTGTGGATCGTGTCGTTTTCCAGCGTGCTGATCCTGCTCAACGCCATCAGCGTGAAGACCTTCGGCAACTTCGAATACTGGTTCTCGACGATCAAGATCAGCGCCATCGTTGGTTTCATCATTCTGGCGGTGTATGTGGTGTTCGGTTCCGGCAACCCGGAATACGGCGTGCAGAACTACACGGCCCACGACGGCTTTTTCCCCCACGGCCTGAGCGGCATGTGGATGGCGGTGATCGTGTCGATCTTCAGCTACCTGAGCGTGGAGATGATCGCCGTAGCGGCCGGTGAAGCGGCCGACCCGGAGCAGGCGGTGAAAAAAGCCTTCCGCGCCACCATTGTGCGGCTGGTGGTGTTTTACCTGCTGACCCTGGCGCTGATGCTCGCCATCGTGCCGTGGAACCAGGCCGGGCAGACCCAGAGCCCGTTCGTCACGGTGATGCAGACCATCGGCATTCCCGGTGCCACCGGGGTGATGAACTTCGTGATCCTGATCGCAGCGCTGTCGGCGATGTTCAGCCTGTCCCGCGCCGGCTTTGCGCCCAAGTCCATGGGCGCGTTGAGCAAGAGCGGCATCCCGTTGAACGCGCTGTTGCTGTCCAGCTCGGGCATTGCCCTGGCGACCCTGCTCAACGTGGTATACCCGGAAAGCTCGTTCACCCTGATGATGGCCATCTCGATGTTTGGCGCGATCTTCACCTGGTTCATGATCTTTCTCACGCACCTGTTCTTCCGGCGCTATCGCAAGCGTCATGGCGGGCCGAAGCTGTCGTTCCAGCTGCGCCTGTTTCCCTATAGCACGCTGTTGGGCCTGGTGCTGATGGGCGCGGTGATGATTACCACGTACTTCACCGAGGCGTTCAAGATGACCCTGGTGTTTGGCGTGCCGTTCCTGCTGATTCTGTCGGCGGTGTATTACGGGTTCTTCCGCAAGGGCCGGGCCAAGGCGGCAGACAAGGCTCTGGCGTAGCCGGGCAGTTGTTCGAACGCGCGTGCGCAGAGCAGCAGCTTGCGACGGGCCCAGGCCTCATTGAGCGGCTGGGCCTTGAAGCGCTGCGCCGCCGGCCACCGCTGCAGGGCGGCCTGGGGCACGATGCCCAGGCCGACGCCGCCGGCGACCATGCGGATTACCCCATCAAACCCCTCGGCGCGAATCCGGGTTTGCAGGCGAAACCCGGCGTGCAACGCCTGTTCCTCCAGGTACACCGCCAACGCGCTGCTGGCCGCCAAGCCGACGTAGTCGTGTTGCAGGCTGTCGATAAAACTCACGCTGCCCGTGGCCAGGGGATGGTCCAGCGGCAGGATCAACACCAGTGGGTCGTCGCGAAAGGGCTGGGTTTGCAAGCCGTGGGTGTCGACGGCGTCGGAAATGATCCCGAGGTCTGCCGTGCCCTGGCGCAATGCCTGGGTGATGCGCAGGCTGGGCAGCTCTTGCAGGTCGATATCGAGGTTGGGGTGTTCGCGCAGAAAATCCGCCAGCAACTCCGGCAGGTATTCGCTGAGGGCGGTGGTGTTGCACAGCAGGCGCACCTGGCCTTTGCTGCCGTTGGCGTATTCGGCCAGGTCCTGTTGCAGGTGCTCGGCCTGTTGCAGCAGCAGGCGGGCATGGCGGGCGAGGGCAATGCCGGCGGCGGTCGGGGTGACGCCACGGCGACCGCGTTCAAGGAATTCGATGCCCAGCGAAGCTTCCATGGCGCGGATGCGTGCGCTGGCGGCGGCCAGGGATAGATAGCTGCGGGCCGCGCCGGCGGTGATGTTGCCGGTGTCGAGGATGTGCAGGTAGAGGCGCAGGTCGATCAGGTCAAAGTGCATGGCTGGGGTTCTCGGGTGACTGGGCTGGCCTCTTCGCGAGCAAGCCCGCTCCCACATTCGACCGCATTCTCATGTTGGAACTCGGTCAAGTGTGGGAGCGGGCTTGCTCCCGAAGGCGGCATCAGCCTCACATAAAACAAGAGGCTGCCTCAGTATATGGCGAATTCCCAACCCCGCCCCAACCCCACACAATCGCCCCATGAATACCTTCCTCGCGTTCTACCAAGACATCGGCCCCGCCCTGACCCTGCTGGTGTTCGGCACCTTCCTGCTGGCCGGCACGGTCAAGGGCGTGATCGGCCTGGGCCTGCCCACCGTCGCCATGGGCCTGCTCGGCCTGGCTATGCTGCCGGCGCAGGCTGCGGCGCTGCTGATTATTCCCTCGACGGTCACCAATCTCTGGCAACTGGCATTCGGCGGCCACTTGAGCGCCTTGCTCAAACGCCTGTGGCCGATGCTGTTGCTGATCTCTCTCGGCACCGGGCTCGGCACGGTGTGGCTGGGGATGGACGGCGGCCGTTGGGTCGTTCACGCATTGGGCGGGGCATTGCTGGTGTATGCGTTGAGTGGGTTGTTCTTGCCCACGTTCAAGGTCAAGCCCGCCAATGAGCGCTGGCTGGGCCCGCTGTGTGGCGTGATTACCGGCGTTATCACCTCGGCCACCGGTGTGTTTGTGATTCCTGCGGTGCCGTATCTGCAGGCGCTGGGTTTGAACCGCGATCAGTTGGTGCAGGCGCTGGGGCTTTCATTCACGGTATCGACCCTGGCGTTGGCCGCCGGGCTTGCCTGGCGCGGTACGTTGGGCGGTGGTGAGATCAACGCCTCACTGCTGGCGTTGGCGCCCGCGCTGCTGGGCATGTGGCTCGGCCAAGTGGTGCGCCAGCGCATCAGTGCGTTGCTGTTCAAGCGCGTGTTTTTTATCGGCATGGCGCTGTTGGGCGCTCATCTGCTGATCGGTGGTTAACAATCGCCAAGGTATTCGTGCATTTCAGTCAAATGTATTTTGCCGCGCCGCCGCTTATTCCAGATGGCCAAGGTCGATAGTCTGCGTCCAGACATTTTCAACCTCTGGACACCCTCCCATGAAAAAAGTACTCCTGCTCAACGGCGGCAAACAGTTCGCCCACTCCGATGGCCGCTACAACACCACTCTGCATGACACCGCCCTGGCCGTGCTGGACCGTGGCGGTATCGACGTCAAGGTCACCCATATCGACGCCGGCTACGACGTCGCTGAAGAAGTCGCCAAGTTTCTCTGGGCCGACGTAATCATCTACCAAATGCCCGGCTGGTGGATGGGCGCGCCGTGGATCGTGAAGAAGTACATCGACGAAGTCTTCACCGAAGGCCACGGCAGCCTGTACGCCAGTGATGGCCGCACCCGTTCCGATGCCTCGCAGAAATACGGCAGCGGCGGCCTGATCCACGGCAAGCAGTACATGCTGTCGCTGACCTGGAACGCACCGCAGCAAGCCTTCGACGACCCGAGCGACTTCTTTGAAGCCAAGGGCGTGGACGCCGTGTACTTCCCGTTCCACAAGGCCAACGAGTTCCTTGGCATGACCGCCTTGCCAACCTTCCTCTGCGTGGACGTGATGAAACGCCCGGCCATCGAAGCCGACGTGGCGCGCTACGAGCAGCATCTGGCGCAGGTGTTCAACCTCTCGGTGTAAGCTGCGGCGAACCGATAACGAGGACCGCCCGTGAAAGCCCGATCCGACGAGCTACAAATCTTTGTCAGCGTGATTGAGTGCGGCTCGATTTCCGCCGCGGCGGAGCAGGTCGGGCAGACGCCGTCGGCGATCAGCCGCACGCTGTCGCGCCTGGAGGCCAAGCTCGACACCACGCTGATTAACCGCACCACGCGCCGCATGGACCTGACCGAAGAGGGCAAATACTTCTTCGAGCAGGCCAAGGTGATCCTGGCGCAGATGGAGGAGCTGGAAGAGCGCCTGTCGTCGCGCCAGAAAAACCCGGCCGGGCGCCTGCGCATCAATGCGGCGGTGCCGTTCATGCTGCATGGGATTGTGCCGTACATCGCCGAGTTTCGCCGTTTGTACCCGCAAATCCAGCTGGAGCTGAACAGCGATGACTTGATTATCGACCTGCTGGAACAGAGCACTGACATTGCGATCCGTATCGGTGTGCTGGCCGATTCCACCCTGCATGCCCGTTCCCTTGGCTGTACGCCGCTGCATATCCTCGCCAGCCCCGATTACCTCGCGCAGTTCGGCGCGCCGACCACGGTGGCTGAGCTGGCCGACCACACCCTGCTCGGCTTCACCCAGACCGAAACCCTCAACCACTGGCCGCTGCGCCACGTGGAAGGCGACCGCTGGCTGATCCAGCCGGGCATTGCCGCGTCCAGCGGCGAAACCCTGCGCCAGTTGGCGTTGGAGGGGCAGGGCATTTGCTGCCTGTCGAACTTCATGACCAGCGCCGACATCGACGCCGGCCGCCTGGTGCCGGTGCTGGAGGCGTTCAACAGCGGTTATCGCCAGCCGATCCACGCGGTGTATTACCGCAACTCGCAGTTGGCGCTGCGCATCCAGTGTTTCCTCGACTTTATCCAGACCAAACTGGCGCGGTATGCCTGCTGATTCGTGACCGCCGCGCAAGAGTGAATTGGGCGGCAGGGGCTTATTCGTCAAGGATCGGCCGTTGATACTGGGCCCATCACTTACCCCGTCAGGAGCACCTTCCATGAACGTATTCGTTACCGGCGCCGCCGGTTTTATCGGCGGTTCCATTGCCACTGGCCTGGTCAAGGCTGGCCACACCGTCACCGGCCTGGTGCGCAGCGCCGAGCAAGCGGCGGAAATGACCGCCTTGGGCATCACCCCGGTGATCGGCAGCCTGGACGACGCGGCCGTATTGACCGAGCAGGCGCAGAAGGCTGACGCGGTAATCAACGCCGCCAGTAGCGACCATCGCGCGGCCGTGGAAACCTTGCTGGCGGCGCTGAAAGGGTCGAACAAGCCGTTCCTGCACACCAGCGGGTCGAGCATCGTCGGTGATGCATCGGGCGGTAAAGCCAGCGATGTCATCTACTTCGAAGACAACTTGCCGGAACCGACGGTGGACAAAGCCGCCCGCGTGGCCATCGACAACCTGATCCTCGCCGCCGCGAACGACGGCGTGAATTCGGCGGTGATCTGCAACACCCTGATCTACGGCCACAGCCTGGGCGTGCAGCGTGACAGCGTGCAGTTGCCACGTTTGCTCAAGCAGGCGCGCAAGAGTGGGGTGGTGCGCCATGTGGGAACGGGGCAGAACATCTGGTCCAACGTGCATATTGAAGATGTGGTGGCGCTGTATTTGCTGGCGCTGACCAAGAATGTGCCGGGCACGTTCTATTTCGTCGAAAGCAGCGAGGCGTCGTTTATCGACATGACCACGGCGATTGCCAAAGCCTTGGGCCTGGGGCAACCACAGGATTGGCCGTTGGCCGAGGCTGAGGCCGAGTGGGGTTATGAAATGGCCAACTATGGTTTGGGTTCCAACAGCCGGGTGCGCGGGAAGCGGGCGCGGGAGGTGTTGGGGTGGGTGCCGAAGCGGACTTCGGTGGTTGAGTGGATTCGTCGCGAGATGGTTTGATGTTCGCTTGATACCGAGGTGCTGCCTTCGCGAGCAAGCCCGCTCCCACACTTGACCGAGTTCCAGCTCTGGAATGCAGTCAGTGTGGGAGCGGGCTTGCTCGCGAAGGGCGCGACGCGGTCTTCCAGACTAGCCCCACCCCGCTCAATTCCGTACCATCCCCCGCCTTATCCCCCGCATTACCCTGGTACCCCATGAACCTCACCCGTCTGCGCGCCGATGCCCTGGCCGGCCTCACCACGTCTTTTGCGCTGCTGCCCGAATGCATCGCCTTTGCCCTGGTGGCCCACCTCAACCCGCTGATGGGGCTCTACGGCGCCTTTATCATCTGCACCCTCGCCGCGCTGTTCGGTGGCCGGCCCGGCATGGTCTCGGGTGCGGCGGGCTCGATGGCGGTGGTGATCGTCGCCTTGGTGGTGCAACACGGTGTGGACTACCTGCTGGCCACGGTGCTGCTGGGCGGGCTTATCATGATCGCGTTCGGCCTGTTGCGCCTGGGCAAGCTGGTGCGCATGGTGCCGCACCCGGTGATGCTCGGGTTTGTGAATGGTCTGGCGATCATCATTGCGCTGGCGCAACTTGAGCACTTCAAGAGCGGTGAACACTGGCTCAGCGGCACGCCGTTGTACGTGATGATCGGCCTGGTGCTGGTGACCATGGCCATTGTCTACCTGTTGCCGCGCATCACCCGTGCGGTGCCGCCGGCGCTGGTGGCGATCCTCGGTGTCGGCCTGGCGGTGTACCTGCTCGGCCTGCCGACTCGCACGTTGGGCGACATGGCCCACATCGCCGGCGGCCTGCCCACCTTCGCCCTGCCGCAAATCCCCTGGACCCTGGAAACCCTCGGCATCATCGCGCCGTATGCGTTCTTGATGGCGATGGTCGGCCTGCTGGAAACCCTGCTGACCCTCAACCTCACCGACGAAATCACCGAGACCCGTGGCTACCCCGACCGCGAAAGCGTGGCCTTGGGTGCGGCGAATATGGTCTCTGGTGTGTTTGGCGGCATGGGCGGTTGCGCGATGATCGGGCAAACCGTGATTAACCTCAGTTCCGGTGGGCGCGGGCGTTTCTCCGGGGTGTTTGCCGGGGTGATGATCCTGTTGTTCATCTTGTTTCTGTCGCCGTTTATCGAGCGGATTCCGCTGGCGGCGCTGGTGGGGGTGATGTTCGTGGTGTCCCAGCAGACCTTCGCCTGGGCTTCCTTGCGGGTGGTGAACAAGGTGCCGCTCAACGACGTGCTGGTGATTATCGCGGTGACGGTGATTACGGTATTCACCGACCTGGCCACGGCAGTGTTGTGCGGGATTGTGATTGCGGCGCTGAACTTCGCCTGGCAGCAGGCGCGGGAGCTGTATGCCGATGAGCACCTGGAGGCCGATGGCAGCAAGCTCTATCGCCTGCACGGCACGTTGTTCTTTGCCTCGACCACACCGTTTCTGAACCAGTTCGACCCGGCCAACGACCCGGCCCAGGTGACGCTGGATTGCCGGCACCTGAGCTTTGTCGATTATTCAGCGATTGCCGCGCTGATGACCCTGCGCGAGCGCTACGCCAAGGCCGGCAAGCATCTGCGGGTGCTGCATTTGTCGGAGCGCTGCAAGAAGCTGCTCAAGCGCGCCAAGGTTCATCACGACTGATTGAGTGGCGAGCTGGAATACGTGTGGCGAGGGAGCTTGCTCCCGCTGGGCTGCGGAGCGGCCCCAAAAGCTTGGGAGCGCTGCGCACTTGT
>NZ_JANLGL010000023.1:0-48617 GCF_024655625.1 Pseudomonas sp. 18.1.10 | reverse complement strand
TCAGTCAAACATCTATTGACTGACACTCCGCATTCGCGAGCAAGCCCGCTCCCACACAGGCCCGCTCTCACATCTGGTTTTGTGGTGTTAGTTACAGCAGTGGCTCATCCGGCTTCTTGTTCTTCCAGCCATCATTGCCCGGCAGCAGCAGATTCAACGCAATCGCCACCACCGCACACAGGGCAATGCCCTTCAGGCCGAAGTCATTCGGGCCGGTACCGGTGCCGACCAGCACACCGCCAATCCCGAACACCAGGGTCACCGAGACAATCACCAGGTTGCGCGCCTCGCCCAGGTCGATCTTGTGGCGAATCAGCGTGTTCATCCCCACCGCAGCAATCGAACCGAACAACAGGCACAGAATCCCGCCCATCACCGGCACCGGGATGCTTTGCAGCAGTGCGCCGAACTTACCGATAAACGCCAGGCTGATGGCAAACACTGCCGCCCAGGTCATGATTTTCGGGTTGTAGTTCTTGGTCAGCATCACCGCGCCGGTGACTTCGGCGTAGGTGGTGTTCGGCGGGCCGCCAAACATCCCGGCAGCCGTGGTGGCGATGCCGTCACCCAGCAGGGTGCGATGCAGGCCCGGCTTCTTCAGGTAGTCGCGACCGGTCACGCTGCCCACCGCAATCACACCACCGATATGTTCGATCGCCGGGGCCAGGGCCACGGGGACGATGAACAGGATCGCCTGCCAGTTGAACTCCGGCGCGGTGAAGTGGGGCAGGGCGAACCAGGGCGCGGCGGCGATCTTCGCCGTGTCGACCACGTCAAAGTAGAACGCCATCGCAAAGCCCACCAGCACCCCGGAGATGATCGGCACCAGGCGGAAAATGCCCTTGCCGAACACCGCCACGATCAACGTGGTCAGCAGCGCCGGCATCGAGATCATCATTGCCGTCTGGTAGTGGATCAGCTCGCTGCCATCACCGGCTTTGCCCATGGCCATATTGGCGGCAATCGGCGCCATGGCCAGGCCGATGGAGATAATCACCGGACCGATCACCACCGGAGGCAGCAGCCGGTCGATGAAGCCAGTGCCCTTGATCTTCACGGCAGCGCCGAGGAAGGTGTAGACGAAACCGGCGGCCATCACTCCGCCCATGGTCGCCGCGAGGCCGAATTGCTGCTTGGCGAGAATGATCGGCGTGATAAAGGCAAAGCTCGACGCCAGGAACACCGGCACCTGCCGCCCCGTCACGACCTGGAACAACAGCGTGCCCAGGCCTGCGGTGAACAGTGCAACGTTTGGATCAAGACCTGTGATCAGCGGCATCAACACCAGCGCGCCAAATGCCACGAAGAGCATTTGTGCGCCAGACAGGATCTGGCGCCAAAGCGGGTCGTTGAATTCATCCTGCATGCTCACGCGTCCTTCTGCTTGGTGCCGAAGATCTTGTCACCGGCATCGCCCAGGCCTGGGATGATGTAGCCGTGTTCGTTCAGGCACTGATCGATGGACGCGGTGTAGATCTGCACATCCGGGTGGGCTTTCTCGACGGCGGCGATGCCTTCGGGAGCGGCCACCAGCACCATGGCGCGGATGTCCTTGCAACCGGCTTTTTTCAGCAGGTCGATGGTGGCAACCATGGAGCTGCCGGTGGCGAGCATCGGGTCGATAATCATGGCCAGGCGCTCGTCGATTTCCGGGACGAGTTTTTCCAGGTAGGTGTGGGCTTCCAGGGTTTCTTCATTGCGGGCGACGCCCACAGCGCTAACCTTGGCGCCCGGGATCAGGCTGAGCACGCCTTCGAGCATGCCGATACCGGCGCGCAGGATCGGCACCACGGTGATCTTCTTGCCGGCGATTTTCTCGACCTGGACGGGACCGGCCCAACCGGGGATCTCGTAGGTTTCCAGCGGCAGATCCTTGGTGGCTTCGTAAGTGAGCAACGCTCCGACTTCCTGAGCAAGCTCACGGAAATTCTTCGTGCTGATGTCGGCGCGGCGCATAAGGCCGAGTTTGTGTTGGATCAGCGGGTGGCGGATCTCGCGAGTGGGCATGGGAAAGGCTCCGGCGGCGGGCAAAAAAACCGGCCTAGATTAATCTATCCGAGGGTGTTGTCCTATAGACATCTAGTACGTTAGTCCATTAAGGCTTGATCGGAGCGCGCTAGAGGCGTACCTTCGCCCGCTTTTCTTGCCACAGCACCCCCTTGGAGAGCGCCATGTCCGCTGATCTCGAGCATATCCGTCAAATCATGCGCGAGGCTGACTGCCTGTACACCGAAGCGCAAGTCGAAGAGGCGATCGCCAAGGTCGGCGCCCATATCAGCCGCGAAATGGCCGACACCAACCCGGTGGTGTTCTGTGTGATGAACGGCGGCCTGATTTTCGCCGGCAAATTGCTCACGCACCTGCAATTCCCGCTGGAAGCTTCTTACCTGCACGCCACCCGTTATCGCAACGAAACCAGCGGCGGCGACCTGTTCTGGAAAGCCAAGCCGGAAGTCTCGTTCATCGACCGCGACGTGCTGATTATCGACGACATCCTCGACGAAGGTCACACCCTGGGCGCGATCATCGACTTCTGCAAACACGCCGGCGCGCGCAAAGTGCACACCGCCGTGCTGATCGACAAAGACCACGACCGCAAGGCGCGTCCTGAGTTGAAAGCGGATTTCGTCGGCCTGCCGTGCGTTGACCGCTACATCTTCGGTTACGGCATGGACTACAAGGGCTACTGGCGCAATGCCAATGGCATCTACGCCGTCAAAGGCATGTAAACGCGCGTCATCAGGTGTGGGGCCGGCATGCTAGAGTGCCTGGCCCTGCGTCTGGAGCTTTCCATGAGCCTGTTGATCCGCACGTGCGCCGCCCTGGCGCTGACCCTCAGTTTGCCCCTGGCTGCAGCGCCCCTGCACAGCCAATTCCTGCCGCCAGACGACCTGACCCTGCGCGCCGAAGCGCCCGACCAGCAGCAATTGCTGCAAGTCACCGAGTACGCGGTGGTGGTGGGGAATCAGCGTCAATCCAGCCAGCAACCGATTCCGGTGACGTCGCCGCTGATGATCCGCCTCAAGGGCAAGTCCTTGAACAAGGGCGCGACTATCAATCAGGTAGTGCTCAATTTCGATGCTGAAAGCAAAAGCCTGAAAAAGCCGGCGTATGACGACAAGAGCAAGACCCTGACCTTGTCCTATCCGGTGGCGCAGTACCGCGTCATTGTCGACTTGCTGCGTAACGACACCCTGTATGTGCAATTCCTCAGCTACGCCAACGGCCACATCTGGGCTGACTTGCACACCGGTGCAGTCCGTACTAAATAGCCAGAACACAGATGATCCAAATGTGAGAGCGGGCTTGCTCGCGAATGCGCAATGTCAGTTAGAGAAAAGTTGGCTGACACACCGCATTCGCGAGCAAGCCCGCTCCCACATTGGATCTCCAGCGCTTTCGAAGGCGGCGTCTCGCAGGTAGACTTCAACCCCCGTGTAAATGTCAGCAGGCTGGAGTCGGTAATGCGTAAAGATAAGAAGCAGTTGATTGGTGACGAGATCGGCGACGATCAAATCAAGTTGTTCCTGGACTTCGAGCCGGTTGATGCGACTTCCCCGTCCCTGCACAAACTGATCAAGGCTTACCGTGGCCTGCGTATCGACGACTTCGAGCGTTTCCTGGGCTTTTTCAAGGAGGCCGGCCTGGACCTCGACGGCAAGGACGAGCATGGCCAGACCTTCGTTGACCTGATCAAGGACCAGCGCAACGCGGACGAGTACATCGAACTGATCGAAAAAGCTCGCGGCTGATTTTTCGAAACATAAAAAAACGCCCCGTTCTCATGCAGAGTGCGGGGCGTTTTTTATGGCTTCAAGGCTTCAAGCGTAGCTCTCGGTCTCGGCGGCAGGCTCAACCAGTTCCAGGCTGATGTTGTTCTGCGTGTTGATCTTGCGGTACAGGTCGGCATCCGTTTCCAGAACCTTTTCCCGTGCCGGGAAGATCTCGTGCAGCTTGGCTGCCCATTCACCCGCCGCTTTCTGCGGGAAGCACTTCTCGATCAGTTCCAGCATGATCGAAACCGTCACCGAAGCACCCGGGGACGCGCCCAGCAGTGCGGCCAGCGAGCCGTCCTTGGCCGCGACCAGCTCGGTGCCGAATTGCAGCACGCCGCCTTTCTTCGGGTCTTTCTTGATGATCTGCACCCGTTGGCCGGCCACTTCCAGGCGCCAGTCTTCGGCTTTCGCTTCAGGGTAGAAGCGGCGTAGGGATTCGAGGCGCTGTTCCATGGACTGGCGCACTTCGCTGACCAGGTACTTGGTCAGGTCCATGTTGTCGCGGGCCACGGCCAGCATCGGGCCGATGTTGCCGGCGCGGATCGACAGCGGCAGGTCGAGGAACGAGCCGTGCTTGAGGAACTTGGTGGTGAAGCCGGCGTATGGCCCGAACAGCAGGGATTTCTTGCCATCGACCACACGGGTGTCCAAATGCGGCACGGACATCGGCGGCGAACCCACGGCGGCCTGGCTGTAGACCTTGGCCTGGTGGTGCTTGACCACGTCCGGGTTGTCGCAACGCAGCCACTGGCCGCTGACCGGGAAACCGCCAAAGCCTTTGCTTTCTTCGATGCCCGAGGCTTGCAGCAGCGGCAGGGCCGCGCCACCGGCGCCAAGGAAGACGAACTTGGCGTCCACTTCACGGCTGTTGCCGCTGTTGACGTCCTTGATGCTCACGGTCCAGCCGGTGCCGTTGCGCTTGAGGCCAGTGACGCGCTTGCAGTACTTGACCTGGGCATCCGGCGAACTGGTCAGGTGCCCCAGCAGCTGGTTGGTCAGGGCGCCGAAGTTGACGTCGGTGCCGTTGAGCACACGGGTGGCGGCGATTTTTTCGTCGAGCGGGCGGCCCGGCATCATCAGCGGCATCCACTCGGCCATCTCATTGCGGTCTTCGGTGTAGTGCATGTCCGAAAACGCGTGGTGCTGGCTGAGGGATTCAAAGCGCTTCTTGAGGAAGTCCACGCCTTTTTCGCCCTGTACGAAGCTCAGGTGCGGCACCGGGCTGATAAAGGACTTGGACGAGCCAAAGGTGCCCTTTTGGGTCAGGTACGCCCAGAACTGCTTCGACACCTCGAACTGGGTGTTGATGTGCACGGCTTTCTTGATGTCGATGGAGCCATCGGCGGCCTGCGGCGTGTAGTTCAGCTCACACAGCCCGGCGTGGCCGGTACCGGCGTTGTTCCACGGGTTGGAACTTTCCGCGGCACCCGAATCCATCAGCTCAACGACTTCCAGCTTGAGGCCGGGGTCGAGCTCCTTGAGCAGCACGGCCAGGGTGGCACTCATGATGCCGGCCCCTACCAGTACTACGTCGACTGCTTCGTTATGCGCCATTTAACGCGTCTCCAAAATCTGCAGCACCAAATTGACGGCATGGCTGCCAGGAGTGACGGGGCGGTTCACGTGTTGCCCCAGGTTACCCATGGCCAGGATCGCCATGTCCGTTTCGCAATTCTTTGCAAGTTCAGCACACGCTTCCTGCCGGGCTAATCTGCCTATGAACGCATTCATGGGCGCCTGTGGCAATTCGACTTATGGTCAAAGCGTGCGATTCGTGCAACCAATCCGTAGCGGACAGGCTCAAGCTCCGGTTTTTGAGGAGGGCTCGGTCCTGTGTGGTTGGGCTGTTAAAGACGCTGATGGTGCTGGTACAAACGCCAAACTATTCATTTGCTCGCCACACTCTTGTGAAGTTGTGAAAACCCGTTTTTTTCACGCTCTTTTGAAGACGTGAACCTCAAAAAAGGGCTGCCTCAGCCTGGCACCTGGCCCGGATACCTTGCCGACACGCGGCAAAACGGGCAAACAACTCAAGTGGCCGAGCGCAATGGCAGCTCTGGCAGATGCGATATAAAGAGGGGTGGTTTGCAACGAAAACAGCAAGCACGCCAGCTCTATTCGATCTGTGTGGGCGGCTCTCTGTGGGCGATTGGGGGGTTAATACCGAGGCATTAACGATGCTGCGGGGCCCGATCAGGAGACGTCCTTATAATCGGGGGGAGATTGTAGCGAAGAACGCCAAGGAAATGGGCGTGTTTTATGACTTTTATTAGGCGTTCGGTCAGGCGGCCAACGGCTGGTGCCGGGACGACTGCGCTGTACGCGGGCTTACGCGGGCACGGGCCGGCAGTGGGCGGTGCATCCAGCTCAGGCGAATCTCGTCGATTTCCACCCAGCCATTGCCCACGGGCGGCTGGCTGCACTCTTTAAAAGCCTGGCAGCGGCCTTGTGCATCGAGCAGGGCGAACTGGCGCAGGGCGGGTTTGCGCATGAACAGCGACCAGAGAAAATTCATGGTGATAGCCTCCTGAGATTGAGGCAAAGCTTGCCAGCCCGGGATGACGAGCGCATGTATCGGCTGTGACATCTCGGTGACATCGAACCGCAACGACCGGCGCCGGTCACAGGATGTAACTGATGCTAGTTCCCGGCAGTGGCGCACCGCTATACTGCCCGCCTGTCGGTACCTGATTTCTGGAGAGAAGCGCATGTTGCAACGCCTGTTGTTCGGTTTGATCACTGTGACCAGTTTGGCCCTGGTTGGCTGCGCCAACAGCCCGCAACAACTCAGCCCGCAACCGAAGCTCACCACGCAGCTGGCGCCAGTGGGTCACGGCCAGCCGGTGTCGGTGCGTGTGGTGGATGGCCGTCCGTCGCCAACGTTGGGTTCCCGTGGTGGCCTGTACCCGGAGACCGCGCTGATTTCGGTCACTGGCCAGGACGTGTTGCCCAAGCTGCAAGCCCAGGCCGAAGCCGCCGTGCGCCTGCTGGGCTTCACCCCGGCCAACTCCCCGGGCGCGCCGCAGTTGACCATCACCCTGGCAGAGCTGAAGTATCAGTCGCCTAAAGAAGGTCTGTACGTGACCGAAGCCGCCATCGGCGCGACGTTCAAGTCCGACGTCACGGCAGGCACCCGTCGCTACAGCGGCCGCTACGGCGCATCGCTGAACCAGCGCTTCGGCATGTCGCCGAACCAGGAAACCAACACCAAGCTGGTCAGCGACGTGTTGAGCGACGCCTTGACCCGCCTGTTCAAAGACCCAAGCATCGGTTCGTTGCTCAGCTCGCAATAACCGCTGCATAAAAAACCGGGCTCAGCGATGAGCCCGGTTTTTTTGTGCCTTGAGTTTCACGCGGCCGTGTCGATACAGAAGTCCAGCAGGCTCACGCCGGTCAGTAAATCCGCTTCCGGCAAGTCCGCATGCTGGTGCCCGCCGAGGGCGCAATACACCAGCCAGTGGCGGTCCTGCACGTTGAACGCGAGGCCGCCGACCAGCGCCTCTTGTTCATCGCTGGGGGCGATCAGATACAGCCGATCCTGGTTGTGCGCGTGCAGCATGACAAGCTCCCGAACGTTCGAAGGGCAACAGAGTGGCTTGTTAAGGTGACGTTCAGGTGACGCCGTAAATTACTGGATACATTAGCCGTTCATGTTGGGATGCAAGAGTGGTGGCTGACGAGGCTGCTACGTCCCGCTATGTATCAGAACCGATACCCAGACACTGTGTTACCGAGGTTTGCGATGGCGCTGCCCGCACTATTTATCAATGCTGTGGCTTTAACGGTGGCCTTCCCGGGGGCGGCGCTGCTGGCGATCACTCGCCTGCGCGAGCAACGCGCGATGGCTGACCTGACCGCGCAAAGTGAAGCGCGCGCGATTGACCAGCCGATGCTGTTTCTGGATGTGCGCACCGAACGGGCGCATCGCTTGGCGTACCGCATCGGGTTCGCCTGCCTGGGGTTGGCGCTGCTTGTTTCTTGGATCAGCACCCACCTTTAGAAACACCCTAAAACAAATGTGGGAGCGGGCTTGCTCGCGAATGCGGTGGGTCAGTAAAAAATCTAGTGACTGACACTCCGCCTTCGCGAGCAAGCCCGCTCCCACACAAGCCCGCTCCCACATATTTTTGCGTCGGTGTTTACAGCGGGATGCCAGCCTTCACGCGGTACTGATTGCGCACCGGCGTCGCATACTGCACCACCAGAAACGGCCGATGCTCAACCGGGCATTCGTTCAAGCGTCGCTCCCACTCCGCCTTCGCCTTGGCCAGTTCATCCGCCGGGAATACCTCGGCTGCCGTCGGCACCTGCAATTGCGGGTCAGCCTCGCTCCACTGCGCATACGCCAGGTAATGCACGGGGAACAAGCGATAACCGCCGAGGATCTGCCGGTCCATTTCCATCGCCAGCACTTTGGTGTCTTCGAAGCGCTCGGTGATCGGCGGGGCGAAGTTCACATGCACCCGGCCCTTGTAGCCGGTGATGCCCAGGGCAATGCTCACGTCATCTTCGCCCGGCGCCTTGCAGTAGGTGCCGGTGGTGGCGCGGATGTACAGCTCGCGGGCCTTGGCCGAATCGCACGGATCATACTCATAGCTGATGGACACCGGCGTCAGGTTCAGCGACTGGATCACCTCGGCAAACGGCTCATCCTTGCGGCTGACGTGGAACATCTTGAGGATCGCCGACTCGGTGCGGTCGTCCCCATCCTTGGCGCGGCCTTCGGCCTGGGCGATCCAGATCGACTCGCAGTCGTTGCGGATCGAATGGTTGATATAGGCCGACAGCAAGTTGAATGCGGCCATCTTTTCTTTTCGCCCGGTGATCGAGCGGTGCACGATAAAGCTCTTGTTCAGGCGCATCAGGTCGCTGACAAACGGCTTTTGCAGCAGGTTGTCGCCGATGGCGATGCGCGGCGTCGGCAGGCCGGCGTGGTACACGGCATAGTTGACGAAGGCCGGGTCCATCACGATGTCGCGGTGGTTGGCCAGGAACAGGTAGGCGGTGCCAGACTTGAGCTGCTCGACGCCGGTGTAGGTCACGCCGTCGGTCGCGCGGTCGATGGTGTGGTCGACGTAGTACTCGACTTTGTCCTGCAGCGTCGCCACGGTGGTGACGCCGGCGAATTCACGGCGTAGCTTGCGGGCGATCATCGGCTTGAGCAACCAGCCCAGGGCGCCGGCGAAGCGCGGAAAGCGGAAGTGGGTCAGGATGTCCAGAAAGGCCTTGTCACTGAACAGCCGGTCCAGCACTGCCGGGACTTCGCTGTCGTTGTAAGGTCGGATGGTATCGAATTGGCCCATCATGCTCTCTTGTTAGAAACGGCTAGGGTAAGTAAAGGAAATGCCAGGGAGCGGTCCGGGAAATGGCCCCGGCCGGAAATAGCCCTGTAAATAGACCGGCGATTATACGCACAAGTCACTCTGGAGGCTGCGATGCTGGAATCCGCGACGTACGATTGTCCTTATTGTGGTGAAGAGGTTGAGACAACGGTGGATTTGTCTGGCGGTGACCAGAACTATATAGAGGACTGCCAGGTGTGTTGCCGCCCGATCATTTTCGATCTTCAGGTCCATGGCGACGAGTGGATGCTTGAAACCCGCAGCGAAAACGAATGACAGGACCGCCCATGCAGCGAATCTACGAACCGGAAAACCTGATGGAAGGCGAGTTGTTGCAACAGATGCTCGCCAGCGAGGGGATCGAGGCGCACCTGGTGGGGCGCCATCTGCTGGGTGGCACTGGCGAGCTGCCGATTTTCGGCCTGCTGGGCCTGGAGGTGGATAACGACCAGGCGGCGTGTGCCCGTGAGTTGATTACCGCCTACATCGGCGCGCAACCCATGCCGGGCGATGAACCCGACAGCTTCCCCGACGTGTTGGTCTGTTAGGCTGTCGGTCGGTTTACCCAAGAGTCGTGTTGCCCCATGTGTGGACGTTATGCCCTGTTTCGCTGGAATCCCTCCTTTGCTGCCTTGCCGGGCTTTCCGGCCGACCAGCAGGCGCAGTGGAACATCTCGCCGAATGACTCGGTGCTGATCCAGCGCGCCGACGCCGGCCAGCGCACCCTGGCCCGTGCGCGCTGGGGCCTGACGCCGCCCTGGCTGACCGACCTTTCGCGCACACCCGCCCACGCCCGCGCCGAAACCCTGGCCGAGCAGCCGATGTTTCGTGAAGCGTTTCGCCAGCGCCGTTGCCTGCTGCCTGCCAATGGTTTCTACGAATGGCGCGGCACTCAACGCAAGCGCCCGTACTGGTTGACGCCGGGGGAGGGCTCCACGCTGTTTTTTGCGGCGATCTGGGAAGCCTATCCGGTGCAGGAGCAAGTCTGGCTGAGCACGGCGGTGGTCACCCAGCCGGCGCAGAGCCAGCGCCGGCCACTGATCCTGGATGCGGCGGGGCAGGCGGCCTGGCTTGATCCCGAGACGCCGTTGCACACTCTCCAGGCGTTGCTGGCCAGCGAACCGGCTGCGTTGCGCGAGCGCGTGCTGGCCAATATGGTCAATGACCCGAAGCTGAACGGGCCGGAGTGTTTGACGCCAGGTTGAGCGCTGCGTGGGATGTATCTGAAATTCTGCGGTTACACGTCTGTTGTATCTGGCGCCGATACACATGAGCGCCTAGGATACGCGCCATGTTTTCAGGGAGAGTGTCATGAAGAAATCATTGGCGATAAACGTTTTGGCAGCCGCGCTGCTGCTGGCTGGTTGCCAGTCGGTCAACACCACCAGCGGCGGCGCCGTCGGGGTTGAGCGCAAGCAGTACATGTTCAGCATGCTGTCGAGCCAGGAAGTCGACCAGATGTATGCCCAGTCCTACCAGCAGACGTTGGGCGAGGCCAGCAGCAAGGGCCAGTTGGACAAGACCAGCGCCAATGCCAAGCGTGTGCAGGCCATCGCCAACCGCTTGATCGCCCAGGCACCGACCTTCCGCCCCGATGCGGCGCAGTGGAAGTGGGAAGTGAACCTGATCAAAAGCGACGAGATGAACGCCAACTGCGGGCCTGGCGGCAAGATCTTCGTGTACAGCGCGTTGATCGACAATCTCAAGCTGACGGATGACGAACTGGCAGCGGTGATGGGCCATGAAATCGCCCACGCCTTGCGCGAGCACGGCCGCGAAGCCATGTCCAAGGCCTATGGTATCCAGATGGCGAAGCAGGGAGCGGGCGCGCTGTTCGGCCTGGGTCAGGACAGCCTGGCATTGGCCGATACCGTGGCCAACTACGGCATGACCTTGCCCAACAGCCGGGCCAATGAAAACGAGGCAGACCTGATCGGCCTGGAGCTGTCGGCCCGTGCGGGTTACAACCCGAATGCGGCGATCACCCTGTGGAACAAGATGGCCAAGGCTTCGGAAGGGGCGCCACCGGAGTTCATGAGCACTCACCCGGCGTCGGACAGCCGGATCGCCTCGTTGCAGGCGGCGATTCCGAAGGTGATGCCGTTGTATCAGCAGGCCAAGAAATCTTGATCCTGTGAAGATCCAAGTGTGGGAGCGGGCTTGCTCGCGAATGCGGTGGATCAATTAAAAGTGTATTGACTGACCCACTGCTTTCGCGAGCAAGCCCGCTCCCACACAAGCCCGCTCCCACATGGGATTGGGTTTACAAATCTAGATCCACCCGCTGCTCTGCATCGCCTTGTACACCGCAACCACCGCCAGCACAAAGAACGCCGTAGCCGCCAATCGACGAATCAAGGTCAACGGCAGCTTCTCCGCGGCAAAATTCCCCGCCAGAACCACCGGTACGTTGGCAATCAACATGCCCAGGGTGGTGCCGATAATCACCAGCCACAACTCGGGATACTGTGCCGCCAGCATCACTGTGGCGATCTGGGTCTTGTCACCGATTTCGGCGAGGAAGAACGCGATCAGCGTGGTCAGGAACGGCCCGAACTTGCGGGTGGTGCTGGCTTCGTCGTCATCGAGTTTATCTGGCACCAGGGTCCACAATGCGGTGGCGCAGAAGCTTGCCGCGAGGATCCAGTGCAACACCGCATCCGAGAAGAAGCTGCCAAACCATGCGCCCACGGCACCGGCGGCCGCGTGGTTGGCCAGGGTCGCGGCGACGATGCCGGCGATGATCGGCCAGGGTTTGCGAAAGCGTGCGGCAAGGATGAGCGCGAGCAGTTGCGTCTTGTCGCCGATTTCGGCCAAGGCAACGATTGCGGTAGGAACGAGTAATGAATCCAGCATCAGGTAGGTTTCCAGGGGCGGGTCGACACGGCTATGACACGTACAGCCTTCCCGCCCCGGGTAAGGTGTGCGTGTCATAGGTCTTGTCAAACCCCGGTCCGTCTGTGCGGACACCTGGGTCGCATACGCCATGGTCTGTTGACCAAGTATGTTGACGTATGCCGGACGAGCGTGGCGCTCGTGGGAGACTACTCCCCTAGGACGGAGCGGATTCTGCCTAGGCAAAACCCATTCGGCAAGCCTTCTTTTTCAAACGCCCGTCAACCGCGCTTGGCACGGTAGATGCGGAAACCATTGCCTTCGGCCTTGATTGCGCACACGCCCAGATGCTCTTCGATCAACGGTTGGTACTTCAGGAAACTATTGGCAACCAAGCGCAGTTCGCCGCCTTTTGCCAGGTGTTTCGCCGCTTTTCGCAGCAGGTTCTCCGTAGCGAAATAATCCGTGTGTACGCCGACGTGGAACGGCGGGTTGCTCAGAATCGTGTTCAAACCCATCGGTGCCGCGTCGATCCCGTCGCCGGTCAGCACCTCGGCTTCCAGACCATTGGCCGCCAGGGTCAGGCGGCTGCTGGCGGCGGCGAAGGCATCCACGTCGAGCATCGTCACTGTGTTGTGTGGGTAACGACGTTTGACTGCAGCGCCCAACACGCCCGCGCCGCAACCGAAGTCCAGCAGGTGACCGCTGGGCAGTTTGTCCAAATGGTCCAGCAGCAGTTGAGTACCGCGATCCAGGCGACCGTGGCTGAACACCCCCGGCAGGCTCACGACCTTGAGCGGACCTTCAGGCAACGGTACTTCGAAGACCTGAGCCAGGCTCTCCAGTTCGACCGCCTGCGGTGCGTTGGCCACGGTGACTTGCCACAGTTGGCAATGCCGCGCGTTGTCCAGCTTGCGCGGCTTGCCGAAGGGGATCATCTGCTTGGCAGCACTTTCGATACCGCCTTTTTTCTCCCCCACCAGAAACAGCTCGGCGCCGGGCAGGCGCGCGGCCACTGCGTTGAGCAGGTAGTCGGTGAGGTCCTTGGATTTGGGCAGGAAAATCACCGCCGCATCAAACGCACGCTCAGGCACATTGACCCCGAACTGGCTGCGCTCGGGGAAGCGTGCATCGAGTGCCGCCTGGTCGCCGGCGTGCCAGCACCAGCCATGGGCGTTGGGCAGGCGACCGAGCAGGTCGTCGGCGGGCAAACCTACCAGCAGCAGGTTGCCTTGAAAAAGTTCGGCCTGACGAAGCAGTACTTCACTGCGCGGATCCATGGTCTGCTCCTTGAAAAGGGGCGCAGTTTATCAACTCACGACACGCAGCGGGGCGCCGCTGAAAAAGCCCCGGGCGTTTTCCGCCAGCTGACCGACGATGCGCTGGCGCGCTTCACGACTGCCCCAAGCGTTGTGGGGGGTGACGATCAGCCGAGGGATGTCGCCGGCCAGCAGCGGATTGCCGTTGACCGGTGGCTCCACGCTGAGCACGTCGGTCGCCGCGCCGCCCAGATGGCCGTTGCGCAACGCATCGGCCAGGGCCTGTTCGTTAATCAGGCCACCGCGTGCGGTATTGACGATAAACGCGCCCGGCTTGAGCAGCGCCAGTTCGCGGGCGCCGATAAGGTCACGGGTGTGTTCGTTGAGGGGGCAGTGCAAGGTCAGGGCATCCACCTGGGCCAGCAGTTCATCCAGCGGCACGCGATCCGCGCGGGCAGGGCGGCCGGGAATCGCGCCGAGCAGCACGCGCATGCCAAAGGCTTCGGCCAGGCGCGCCACGGCGCTGCCCAACTCACCGTGGCCGAGCAGGCCGAGGGTTTTGCCTTCCAGTTCGACAATCGGATGGTCCAGCAGGCAGAACTGTTTGGCTTGCTGCCATTTGCCGGCGCTGACGTCCCGTTGGTAGTCCTGCAAGCGTGTCGCCAGGTTCAGCAACAGCATGATCGTATGCTGCGCCACCGACGGCGTGCCGTAACCCTGGCAGTTGCTCACGGTGATGCCATGGGCGCGGGCGGCCTGCAGATCGATATTGTTGGTGCCGGTGGCTGACACCAGGATCAGCTTGAGGTCCGGGCAGGCCGCCAGGGTTTCGGCGTTGATCGCGATTTTGTTACTGATCGCCACCTGGGCTCCCTGCAGGCGTTCGATCACATTCTGCGGCGTGGTCTGCTCGAATAATTGCAGGTCGCTGAAGCTGTCTCGCAGCTCGCTGAGGTCGAGGTCTCCCAGGTCCAGGGAGGGGTGATCGAGGAAGACCGCGCGGCGATTGTTCGTCATCAACTGTACCTTTTGCGACAGGGTTTGAAGGCGTAATCTCCCGAGCCTATCAGATGAAATAATCAGTTACTTGAATTGGAGCGCGCATGTACGTCGCCGAGTTTTTGACCGTGGCCTTGATTCACTTGTTGGCAGTGGCCAGCCCGGGCCCGGATTTCGCCGTGGTGGTCCGCGAAAGTGTTACCCACGGCCGCCGGGCCGGAACCTGGACCGCGCTGGGCGTCGGTTCGGCGATTTTCCTGCACGTAGGGTACTCGTTGCTGGGGATCGGCTTGATCGTGTCCCAGTCCATCGTGCTGTTCAACGCGCTGAAATGGGCCGCCGCCGCGTACCTGCTGTACATCGGCTTCAAGGCCTTGCGTGCCCAGCCGGCCAAACCGGCCGCCGAAGGCGAGTTGCACCGCGAAGCGGGCGAGCGCACCCCACGCGGGGCGTTTACCGCAGGGTTCGTGACCAATGGCTTGAACCCCAAGGCGACGTTGTTCTTCCTGTCGCTGTTTACCGTAGTGATAAACCCGCACACGCCGTTGGCGATCCAGGCCGGTTATGGCCTGTACCTGGCGGTGGCGACGGCGGTGTGGTTCTGCCTGGTGGCGATGTTGTTCAGCCAGCAACGCGTGCGTGCGGGGTTTGCGCGGATGGGGCATTGGTTTGATCGGACGATGGGCGCGGTGTTGATTGCTATCGGTGTAAAGCTGGCCTTCACCAGCATGAAATAAAACCTGAGCGAGCACAGTACCTGTGGGAGCGGGCTTGCCCGCGAATGCGGTAGATCAGTCACAATATTTTTCGACTGATACTCCGCTTTCGCGGGCAAGCCCGCTCCCACATTTGATCTTCATCTACACGCGGTGGTGGCGCAAAGCTAGCATTCACCCCCCTCTGCAAATCATTCCTTTGGCTGATTTGGCTGAAACATAAGCGCTCTACAGTGCAGATCTTTCAGCCAAGACCGTGCAGTCATAAAAAGGGATTCGTATGTTGCAGACCCGTATTATCCCGCCCGCCGAAGGCGCGTACCAATACCCGTTGTTGATCAAGCGCCTGTTGATGTCCGGGGCCCGCTACGAGAAAACCCGCGAAATCGTGTACCGCGACAAGCTGCGCTACACCTACCCGACCTTGATCGAGCGCGTCGCGCGCCTGGCCAATGTGTTGACCGAAGCCGGGGTCAAGGCTGGCGACACCGTGGCGGTGATGGATTGGGACAGCCATCGCTACCTGGAATGCATGTTTGCCATCCCGATGATTGGCGCGGTGATCCACACCATCAACGTGCGCCTGTCGCCGGAACAGATCCTCTACACCATGAACCACGCCGAGGACCGCTTTGTGCTGGTCAACAGTGAGTTCGTGGGCCTCTACCAGGCGATTGCCGGGCAGCTCACCACCGTCGACAAGACCCTGCTGCTGACCGATGGGGAATCGAAAACCGCCGAGCTGCCCAACCTCGTCGGCGAGTACGAAACCCTGCTGGCCGCCGCCAGCCCGACATACGATTTCCAGGACTTCGACGAGCATTCCGTCGCGACCACCTTCTACACCACCGGCACCACCGGCAACCCCAAGGGCGTGTACTTCACCCACCGCCAACTGGTGCTGCACACCATCGGTGTGGCGACCATCATGGGCAGCGTCGACAGCGTGCGCCTGCTGGGCACCAACGACGTGTACATGCCGATCACGCCGATGTTCCACGTACATGCCTGGGGTCTGCCGTATGTGGCGACCATGCTCGGCCTCAAGCAGGTCTATCCCGGGCGCTACGACCCGGAATACCTGGTGGAGCTGTGGCGCAAGGAAAAGGTCACCTTCTCCCACTGCGTACCGACCATTTTGCAAATGCTGCTCAACGCCAAGGCGGCGCAGGGCGTGGACTTTGGCGGTTGGAAAATCGTCATTGGCGGCAGTGCGCTTAACCGCACGCTGTATGAAGCGTCCAAGGCGCGTGGGATCCAGCTGACGGCGGCGTACGGCATGTCCGAGACCGGGCCGTTGGTGTCTTGTGCGCACCTCAACGAAGAGTTGATGGCCGGCAGCGAAGACGAGCGCACCACCTACCGCATCAAGGCCGGCGTGCCCGGGCCGTTGGTGGAGGCGGCGATTGTCGACGGTGACGGCAACTTCCTGCCCGCCGATGGCGAGTCCCAGGGCGAATTGGTACTGCGCGCGCCGTGGCTGACCGAGGGCTATTACAACGAACCGCAGAAGGGCGCCGAGCTGTGGGAAGGCGGTTGGATGCACACCGGCGACGTGGCCACGCTAGATGCGTTCGGGGTGATCGATATCCGTGACCGCATCAAGGATGTGATCAAGACCGGTGGCGAGTGGGTGTCGTCCCTGGCCCTCGAAGACCTGGTCAGCCGTCACCCGGCGGTACGCGAAGTAGCGGTGGTGGGGATTGCCGATCCGCAGTGGGGCGAGCGCCCGTTTGCCTTGCTGGTGGTGCGTGATGGCCATGTGATAGGGGCCCGCGAGCTCAAGGAACACCTCAAGCCGTTTGTGGAATTGGGCCATTTGAGCAAGTGGGCGATCCCGAGCCAGATTGCCGTTGTTACGGAAATTCCCAAGACCAGTGTCGGCAAGCTCGACAAAAAGCGTATCCGCATCGACATCATTGAATGGCAGGCCAACAACAGCACGTTCCTGTCCACCCTCTGACACCCTTCGCCGTGCCCGTTCGGGCACGGCAATGCTCTATCTTGCGCCTCTACTTGTGATTTGCCGATTTTCAGCCATCCTTGCCGCGTCGGCCCTCGCCGACGTGGCGAAAGGGTTGAGGCAGACGGGTCGGTGATGCAAATCACACTTTAGAGGGATCAAGCACTACCCCCTGCTGGCTATAGTCCCCCCTGAGTTTTTCAAGGATGTTGCGCTTCGGGCCATGGGGGCTCGGTTGCCGTCCGGCATTGGAATCGTTGTATTCCGGCCGTTACATGCATCCACAAGATTGAACTCACTGCCATAACAATAATGCACATGGAGTAGCGTCGATGACCTCAGTAAACCAGTTCTGGCGCCGGGCAAGACTGCCCCTGGCCGTCAGTCTCGCTTCTACGCTCGCCGGGCCCGCATTCGGCGTCAGTTTCAACGTCGGTGAAATCGAAGGGAGTTTTGACTCGTCTCTTTCCGTGGGTGCCAGTTGGTCTACAGAAAAAGCCAACAAGAACCTCATCGGCTCCAACAACGGCGGGCATGGTCTCTCGCAGACTTCCGACGACGGGCACTTGAACTTCAAGCGCGGCGAAACGTTCTCGAAGATCTTCAAGGGTATCCATGACCTGGAACTGAAGTACGGCGACACCGGTGTATTTGTGCGTGGCAAGTATTGGTACGACTTCGAACTCAAGGATGAAAGCCGTCCGTTCAAGGACATCAGCGACAGCAACCGCAAAGAGGGCGCCAAGTCCTCGGGCGCGCAGATCCTCGATGCCTTCATCTATCACAACTACAACATTGCCGATCTGCCGGGTTCGGTGCGTTTCGGTAAGCAAGTTGTCAGCTGGGGTGAAAGTACCTTCATCGGCGGCGGTATCAACTCCATCAACCCGATCGACGTGTCGGCGTTCCGTCGTCCGGGGGCCGAGATCAAGGAAGGCTTGATTCCGGTCAACATGTTCTATCTGTCGCAAAGCGTGACAGACAACCTGTCGGTGGATGGTTTCTACCAGTTGGAATGGGACCAGACCGTGGTCGACAACTGCGGGACATTCTTCTCGCAGCCTGACGTGATCGCTGACGGTTGCGACAATAACCTGGCGGTGCTGCGAACCAAGCAAGGTCTGTCCAATGCCTTGCCGGCGCCGTTCCGCAATGCGGCATTCGGCGCGCTGGCAGCCCAGGGCGTGAACTTTGGATCGCCGGATGAAGGCGCCATCGTGCGTCGTGGTCCTGATCGTGATGCACGGGACAGCGGTCAGTTTGGTTTCGCTGCCCACTACATGTTCGAGCCGTTGGACACCGAGTTTGGCGCTTACTTCATGAACTACCACAGCCGCGCGCCGATCTTCAGCGGGCGCGGGGCGGCGGCGAGCAAGTACAGCCCTGCCAACCTGGTTAGATCATTGATGGGGCAGGGGTTGTCCCAGGGGCAAGCCAGCGCGATCGCACCATCGCTGTTGCCGTTCGTGGTTGCGGGCAATTCGAGTTACTACGTTGAATACCCTGAGGACATCCGCCTGTACGGCCTCAGCTTCTCCACCACATTGCCTACCGGTACCGCGTGGAGCGGCGAGATCAGCTACCGTCCGAATGCGCCCGTTCAGTTGAACACCACGGACATTCTGTATTCAGGGCTGACGCCTCTGGCCGCAGTAAACCCGGCCGCCGCCGACTATTCCGTACTGCAAGGCAAGGCGGACCAGGATCAGCCGGGCTATCGCCGCAAAGAAGTCACCCAACTGCAGACCACGTTTACTCACTTCTTCGACCAGGTGATGGGCGCCGAGCGACTGACGGTTGTCGGCGAAGTCGGCTTCACCCACGTGGGCGGCCTGGAAAAAACCTCCAAGGCCCGTTATGGCCGCGACCCTAGCTACGGCCCGGGCCCGTTGCCAAACAACACGTGCCAGACCTTGAACAGCGGAACCTTGACTGGCGCCGCACAGAACAACCTGTCGCGCTACTGCGAAAACGACGGCTTCACCACGGCCAACTCCTGGGGCTATCGCGCTCGCGCCATCTGGGATTACAACAGCGTGTTTGCAGGTATCAACCTCAAGCCAAGCGTGGCCTGGTCCCATGACGTGAGCGGTTACTCGCCTGGCCCTGGTGGCAACTTCGAAGAAGGCCGCAAGGCTGTCAGCCTTGGGTTGGATGCGGAATACCAGAACACCTACACCGCCGGTCTGTCGTACACCAACTTCTTTGATGGCAAGTACACCACGGTGGATGACCGGGATTTTGTTGCGCTCAGCTTCGGCATGAACTTCTAAGCGACCGTATTTCAGGAAGAACCAGCATATGAAAATAACCAAAAGTCTGTTGCACGTGGGTGTGCTTGGGCTGTCGATCCTGGCGAGCAACGTCATGGCGGCAGTCTCGGCGAGCGAGGCGGCCAAGCTCGACACAACCCTGACCCCGATGGGCGCTGAACGCGCTGCCAACGCTGCGGGCACCATCACCGCCTGGCAGCCGCTGGCGACCAACGCCGGCGCCGTTGATGCCCGTGGTTTCCTGGCCAACCCTTACGCCAGCGAGCAGCCCAAGTTCGTTATCACCGCGCAGAACGTCGATCAGTACAAGGACGCGTTGTCACCTGGGCAGTACGCGATGTTCAAGCGCTACCCGGACACGTTCAAGATGCCGGTCTACCCGACCCATCGTGGCGCCACGGTGCCGGCTGATGTGTTTGCCTCGATCAAGAAGAACGCCACCAGCACCAACCTGGTGTCTGGCGGCAACGGCCTGGAAAACTTCGAGTCCGCCATTCCGTTCCCTATTCCGAAAAGCGGCGTCGAAGTCATCTGGAACCACATCACCCGCTATCGCGGCGGCAGTGTGACGCGCCTGGTGACCCAGGCTACTCCGCAAACGAACGGTTCCTACAGCCTGGTGTATTTCCGCGATCAGTTCGTTTTCCGCGACAAGATGAAGGACTACGATCCGAAAAATCCGGGAAACATCCTGTTCTACTTCAAGCAGGAAGTAACCGCGCCAGCACGCCTGGCGGGTACCGTGTTGCTGGTGCATGAAACCCTGGACCAGGTGAAGGAGCCACGTTCGGCGTGGGTCTACAACGCTGGCCAGCGCCGTGTGCGCCGGGCCCCGCAAGTGTCCTATGACGGCCCGGGTACCGCCGCCGACGGCCTGCGCACCTCCGACAACCTCGACATGTACAACGGCGCGCCGGATCGCTACGACTGGAAGCTGGAAGGCAAGAAAGAGATGTACATCGCCTCCAACAGCTACAAGCTTGACGACCCGAAACTCAAGTATGCCGACATCATCAAGGCCGGCCACATCAACCAGGACCTGGCCCGTTACGAGCTGCGTCGCGTCTGGCACGTGGTCGCCACCTTGAAGGAAGGCCAGCGTCACATCTACGCCAAGCGTGACTTCTACATTGACGAAGACACCTGGCAGGCAGCGGTGATCGACCAGTACGACGGTCGCAACCAGCTGTGGCGCGTGTCTGAAGCCCATGCCGAGAACTACTACGACAAGCAAGTGCCGTGGTACGCCCTGGAAGCCATCTACGACCTGCAATCCGGTCGCTACCTGGCCCTGGGCATGAAGAACGAAGAGAAGAAGGCGTATGACTTCGGCTTCACCGCTACCACCAGCGACTTCACCCCAGCGGCCCTGCGCCAGGATGGTGTTCGCTAAACCGCGATAACTCACCCATGTGGGAGCTGGCTTGTGTGGGAGCTGGCTTGCCTGCGATAACATCACCTCGGTATGTCTGATAGACCGAAGTGATGCTATAGCAGGCAAGCCCAGCTCCCACATTTGCTTGTGTCGAATTTTTTTGTCGCAGTTCTTTTTCAGGCAAATGTTGCAAAGATCTACAAACCTGCTGCTTTTACCGCTAGTCTGCGGACATCTGCAATGCCGACAACAGCCTTCTACAAGAGCCCGGCGATGACTGATCTGTCCCGAATCCAAGGGCCTGCCAGTGCGGTGATTCCGACCCTGGAAGGTCGCTTCTACAGGCCCCCCCTGCCTGACGGCTACGTGCTGCGACCGCGGCTGTGCGAACGGCTGGCTGCCGGGCTGGACGGGCGTCTGTTGCTGGTCAGCGCGCCGGCGGGGTTCGGCAAGAGTTCGCTGGCGGTGGAGTTCTGCCAGAGCCTGCCCGCGCACTGGCAAAGCCTGTGGCTGGGCCTGAGCCCACGGGACAATGACCCCGGCCGTTTCCTGGAGCGCCTGCTCGACGGCTTGCAGCACTACTTCCCGCAACTCGGCGCCCAATCCCTGGGCCTGTTGAAGATGCGCCAGCGTCATCAACCGTTTGCCTTTGAAGAATGGCTCGATGGCCTGCTCGATGAGTTGACCGTCCACCTGTCCACCCGCGCGCCGCTGTTGCTGGTGCTGGATGACTATCATCTGGCCCAGGGTCCGGTGCTCGACCGTTGCCTGCAGTTTTTCCTCAATCATCTGCCTGATGGCCTGGTGGTATTGGTCACCAGTCGCCAGCGTCCCGATTGGCATCTGGCGCGACTGCGTTTGTCGCGGCACTTGTTGGAGCTGCATGAGCAGGATCTGCGCCTGACCCATGCCGAATCCCTGGCCGTGCTGGACCGCCACAGCAGTTCATTGCGCGGCGAAGCCCTCGACAACCTGATCCGCCGCAGCGAGGGCTGGGTGGCTGGCCTGCGCTTCTGGGTGCTGGCGGCTTCCGAAGCCGGCAGCGACGGCGCGTTGCCGCAAAGCCTGCATGGTGGTGAAGGGCTGATCCGTGACTATCTGCTGGAAGAGGTCATCGACTGCCTGCCTGCGGAAGTGCAGGCGTTCCTGTACGACACCGCGCCGCAGGAGCGGTTTTGCAGCGAATTGTGCGACGCCGTCCGCGAAGCCCACGACAGCGCCGAAATCCTGCGCTACCTGCAAGCCCACCAGGTGTTCCTGGTGCCGCTGGACGACCAAGGCCACTGGTACCGTTATCACCATCTGTTCTCCGACTTGCTGCGCACCCGTCGCGCCAGCAGCAACGTGCTGCCGCCCGCCAGCCTGCATTTGCGCGCCTGCCGCTGGTTCAATGCCCAGGGCCTGATCGACGAAGCGGTGGAGCAAGCGCTGCGCGCCGGCCACCTGGATGTGGCGGCCAACCTGGTGCAGAACCTGTCCGAAGAGCAACTGCTGGCCGAGCAGAATGTCGGCATGCTACTGCGCTGGAAGATGGACTTGCCCGACAGCCTGCTAATCAGCACGCCGCGCTTGATCGTGCTCTACAGCTGGGCCCTGGGCCTGGCGTGCCAATTGGATGCGGCGGAAGAATTGTCCGGCTACCTCAGCCGCTTCCTGCCGGCGCCGTCGGCCACCGCGCAAAAATCGATGCTGGCCCAGTGGCTGGCGCTGAGCGGGATCATCGCGCGCGGCCGGGGTGATCGCGAACTGACCCAGCGTTATTGCACTGAAGCGCTGGAAAGCCTGCCGCAGCGGCGTTACGGCCAGCGGTTGATGTGCCTGTCGACGCTTTCCAACCTGGCCATCGTCGATGCCGATCTGTGGCGCGCGCGTGGCCTGAACCGTGAATCCCTGGAGCTGGCGCAACGTGTCGGCAATCCACTGTTTGAAGCCTTGGCCCACTATGATCGCGCACGTGTCCTACAGGCCCGGGGCGAAATCCTGCGCTCCCTGGACGAAGTCCGCCAGGGCTTGCAACGTTTGCACGGGCTTGCGCCGCAGCGGCTGTACGCAGTGCGCGCACGCCTGGCACTTTATGAAGGCTACCTGCTGCTGATGCGCTGCCAGCCCGAAACGGGGATCATGCGTTTGCGCGCCGGCCTGGCTGAAGCCCGCGCTTGCCGCGATATCAGCGTGCTCATCGGGCATTGCGTGATCGCCAACTTCGAAGGGCGCCGTGGTGACTTCCCCAAGGCGTTCGCCGAACTGGCCGAGGCGGAGCGCTTGATGCATATCTGGGACGTGCCGCCGATCTACTACCTGGCGATGATTACCCTGATCAAATGCGAGCTATGGCTGGCCCAGGGCCGCACCGACCTGGCCGACGCCTGGTTGACCCGGCTGGGGCAGACCTACAACGGCGAACACGCCGCGGCCGCGCCGGAGTTCCATCCGCACCTGCCGCAACATATCGGCTTGCAGCAGGCCGCGCTGGATGCCACGCGCCATCAATCCGCCGCCGCCGTGCATCGCCTTGAAGAGCTGGCACAGCAGGCACACAACAGCGGCCGGCAAATGATCGCCCTCATGGCCCTGACCCAGCAGGCGCAATTGCTATTGGAAAGTGGCCACGAAGCCAAGGCACGCCTGATCGTGGCCCAGGCCCTTGAGTCGGGCGCAGGCGGAGCACTACAACCCTTCCAGCGCCTGCTGGAAAGCCATCCTGGGTGGATGCGCGACCAACTGGGCAAAGACCCCCACGGTCTATTGAGCCAGGCGCTGCTGGCGCTGTTGCCGGCGGTCGTGGTGGCGGATGCCGTGCCGATGCAGGAAACCCTGAGCGCGCGGGAGATGGCGGTACTGCAATTGATCGCCGAGGGCTGTTCGAACCAGGAGATCAGCAACCGGTTGTTCATCTCGTTGCATACGGTCAAGACCCACGCGAGTCACATCAACAGCAAGCTGGGCGTGGAGCGGCGCACCCAGGCCGTGGCGCGGGCGCAGGAGTTGCGGTTGATTGGCTGACGCGTGGGGCCAGTCTGGTTTAATAGTGCAATTATTCCGGCGATAGTCGCCCGACAACGCCATGTGATTTGCACTAGAGGACCGTTCATGGAAACCCTGACCCCGACACTTATCCGCGAAACCTTCCCCGTCGGCCCGTTGCAATGCAACTGCACCATCATCGGCGACCCCATCACCAAAAAAGCCATCGTGGTCGATCCGGGCGGCAATCACGAATTGATTCTCGCGCGCCTGGATGCGCTGGGCCTCAAGGTGGTGAGCATCATCCATACCCACGCCCATCTGGACCACTTCCTGGCTTCCGGCCAGTTGAAAGAGAAGACCGGCGCCACCTTGCACCTGCACAAGGAAGACCAATTCCTGTGGGACAACCTTGAGATGCAGTGCCAGATGTTTCGCGTGCCCTACACCCCGGTGCCATCGCCGGATCGCTGGCTGGACGATGATGAGGAACTGGCCTGCGGTTGTGGCGTAGCGCTGCATACCCCGGGGCATACGCCGGGTTCGATGAGCTTCTGGTTTGCCGATGCCAAGCTGCTGATTGCCGGCGATACGCTGTTTCGGCGCGGCGTGGGGCGTACGGATCTGTGGGGCGGGGATCAGGCAACCATCGTGCGCTCGATCAAGCAACGCTTGTACACCCTGGACGAAGACGCGACGGTCGTGACCGGCCATGGGCGGGACACGCGCCTGGGCGACGAAATGCGTGAGAACCCATTTGTCAGGGCCTGAGGGGCGCCCGGTAACTTTCTGGATAGCCACTGGCAACCTTGCGACGCAACTTACAGAGAAAAAGACAATTCCCGTTCAGCCAGCGTCTGCTAGGGTTTTAGTGTGCTCACCTGTTGTAGAGCGGGTGCACGCCGCCCATGGAATTTTTACCCTTTCTCGTGTTCCAAGCTCGGCACAGGTCCATTGCCAATGTCCTCTGCATCACAGAATGCAAAAGTAGGAGCTTCCTTCATGTTCACTTCCCGTCGTCTGCTTGTTGTCGCTACCGTCGTAGCCCTGTTATCCGGCTGCGCTACGCCTAACCCTTATGACGGCAGCAGCCAGGGGCAGGCAAGTAATGAATCCGGCGGCATGAGCAAGACCGCCAAGTATGGTGGCCTGGGCGCCCTGGCCGGTGCGTTGGCCGGTGCGGCGATCGACCATAACAACCGTGGCAAGGGCGCGCTGATTGGTGCCGTGGTGGCCGGTGCGGGTGCTGCGGGCTACGGCTACTACGCCGACCAGCAAGAGAAGAAGCTGCGTGAAAGCATGGCCAATACCGGGGTTGAAGTGCAGCGCCAGGGCGACCAGATCAAGCTCATCATGCCGGGCAACATCACCTTTGCCACCAACTCGGATGCAATCTCCAGCAGCTTTTACCAGCCGCTGAACAACCTGGCCAACTCCCTCAAGCAGTTCAACCAGAACACCATCCAGATCGTCGGCTATACCGACAGCACCGGCAGCCGCCAGTTGAACATGGACCTGTCCCAGCGCCGTGCGCAGAGCGTGGCCAACTACCTGACTTCCCAGGGTGTGAGTTCGGCCAACCTGAGTGTGCGGGGTGCCGGCCCGGATAACCCGATTGCCAGCAACGCTGACGTCAACGGCCGTGCCCAGAACCGTCGCGTGGAAGTGAACCTCGGCCCGATCCCCGGCCAGCAGTACGGGCAGCCAGGCGCTCAGGCGCCGCAGCAGAACAACCAGTTCCAGGGCAACCCGTACTCGCAATACCAATAACGCCGCAGCAATAAAAAGGGCGCCGTGCATTGACTGCACGGCGCCCTTTTTTGTGGCTGCCGGTTACATCAGTCGATGTACTCGAACACCTTGACGATCTTCTGCACACCGGACACACCTTGCACCAGGTTGGCTGCGCGGGTGGCTTCCGCCTGGGTCAGCAGACCCATCAGGTAAACGATGCCGTTGTCGGTGACGACTTTGATCCGCGAGCCGGGAATCGCGTTGTCGGTCAGCATCTGGGCCTTGATCTTGGTGGTCAGCAACGCATCATTGCTGATGGCCAGCAGGGTGATCGGGTCCATGACCTGAAGTTCGTTGTGGACCTTCTTCACGCGCTGCACGGCCGAAGCGGCTTGTTCAGCCTGGGCCTTGAGGTCGGCACGCGGGGTTTGGCCGGCCAGCAGGACCACGCCGTTGAAGCTGGTGACGACGATGCGCGAGGCGCCGTTGCCCAGGTCGGGAGCGGCTTTGGCGACGTTGACCTCAACCTTGGTTTCGATCAACGAGTCGTCAATCTTGCTGCCGAAGGTGCGAGTGCCCTTGTCGTCCTGGATTGGCGTGTCACGTGTCGCGGTGATGGCGGTGCTGCAACCGGTGATAGCAAGGCACAGCGTGATGGCCAATAGGCTGAGGCGGTTAACGGTCATTCTTCACTCCCAAACAATTGGCTGTCGATCAGATCGCACAGGCAGTGGATCGCCAGCAGATGGACTTCCTGGATACGTGCGGTGACGTTGGCCGGGACGCGAATCTCCACGTCCTCTGGCAATAGCAGCGACGCCATGCCGCCGCCATCGCGCCCGGTCAATGCTACGACAACCATTTCGCGATCATGTGCGGCCTGGATCGCTTGAATAATGTTTGCCGAGTTGCCGCTGGTGGAAATCGCCAGCAGCACGTCGCCGGGCTGGCCCAGGGCGCGGATCTGCTTGGAAAAGATTTCGTTGTAGCTGTAGTCGTTGGCGATCGAGGTGATCGTCGACGAGTCGGTGGTCAGGGCGATGGCTGGCAGGCTCGGGCGTTCGCGTTCGAAGCGGTTGAGCAGCTCGGACGAGAAGTGCTGGGCATCACCCGCCGAACCGCCGTTGCCGCACGAAAGCATTTTGCCTTCGTTGAGCAAGGCGTTGACCATGACCTGACTGGCTTGCTCGATGTGCGGTGCAAGTACGTCCATCGCCTGTTGCTTGGTGTCGATGCTGGCCTGGAAAAGCTGGCGAATTCGGGATTGCATGTCCATCTGTGTGACCTTAAGTAGCGCGGCTGTTTGGCACAGGAATGTGCAGCCCGCAAAGCAAAGAGCAAAAGTGTGTGGTGAAGATGTCCGGCGAATCAGCTGTCGAAGGCATCTTTGAGCCAGTTCAGGTCAGCCTGACCAGACGGTGTGCGTTCTATGGCAACCACATCGAAACGGCAGGGGGCGTCGGCCCAGCGATGCTCTTTTTGCAGGAAAAACTGCGCGGCGAGTATCAGCTTCTGACGCTTGCGCTCGTCGATACTGGCGAGCGCGCCACCCCATTGTGCGTGTTTTCTGTAGCGGACTTCGACGAATACTACTGTATCGCCGTCAAGCATGACCAGATCAAGCTCACCGCGTTTACATAACCAGTTCTGCGCCAGAAGGCGCAGACCCTGCTGTTGCAAATGATTCAGGGCTTGCAGTTCGGCGTCCTTGCCGGTTTGTGCGCTGGACCGCTCGGGCATCAGCGCGGCGTGTCGGGCAGGCGCTGGATGTCTCCGCCGACGAACTTGGCCCATGGCATCTGGCGGTCAACACGCTGGCTGGCGCTGATGCCCAGGTTGCCAGAGAGGCCGTCGATGCGGGTGTCCGGCAGTGCCTTGAGCTGGCCAAGGCGCGGCGCCAGGCGGTAGGCGTCAACGCCCATCGCGTACAGGCGACCCAGGCTGCCATTGGCTTGCGGCCATTGTGCGGCAACCTGGTTGCGCAGCGGGTCGGTGCTGTTGAGCAGCCACGGGGTTTCGCAGAACATCACGTTGGTCATGTCCAGGTACTGGTTCTTGTCGCCGCTGGCGCTGAAGACATGGGACGTCGCATACACCGGTACATCACCGGCGTACTGGAAGTTCAGGGTCGGCTTGATCTGCTGGGCCAGCTGCGGGGTCACGGCCAGGAAGATGAACTCGATGTCCTGGCGGCGCGAAGGTTGTGCCGCTACGTCGGTGCCGACGGTGCTTTGCAGGCTCTTGGCGCGGCCTTCGCTCTTGCGCAGCTGGAACAGGTCGGCGATCTGCTGGGCGAGGGCCACCGGTTGATCGACGTATTCGACGCCGACAACGGTGCCGCCATTGGCTTCCCAATCCTGACGGAAGGCTTTGTAGACACGCTCGCCCCATTCGCCGCGCGGGACCATGGCCGCCGCGCGATGCAGGCCGTCGGCGCGGGCGCGGCGCGAGACTTCGCGGGCTTCATCTTCAGCCGCCAGGCCGAACTGGAACAGCTGCGCCGGGTTCTGGTCGGCCTCGCTGTAGTTCAGGGCCAGGGTGGTGATCGGCAATTGCGGGCGTGCGCTCAGCTGTTTGACCAGTGGTTTTTCCAGCGGGCCGACCACCAGTTGCACGCCGGCAGCCTGGGCCTTGGCGTAGAAGTCATCGATGGAGGTCAGGCGCGAGCTGTCAAAGAACTCGATGACCGGCGGCTTCTGTCCGGCTTGCTCAGCCTGGTAGTGCGCGGCCATGAAGCCTTCGCGCAGTGCCTTGCCGACGGAGGCCAGCGGGCCTTCCTGCGGCAACAGCAGGGCGATCTTGGTCAGGGGCTGGCTGGCCAGCTCCTTGAGCTTGGTCAACGGTGTCGGCAGTTGCAGCGCCGCAGGATGGCCTGGGTTCTGCGCGCGCCAGGTGTCGATGGCGGCTTGCTGTTGCTCCAGGGTGCCGGCGCCCTTGACCGCCTGGGCCAGGGTGACCCAGCCGTCGAGCGTCGGGTTGCCGCTGGCTTGCAGTTGGTCGGCAGGCACTGCGGCAATCAGGGCCCAGATGGCTTCGTGATTGCTTTTGGCGGCATCGCCGCTGAGCAGCGGGGCCATGGCCACGCGCTCGCGGGCAGCGGCGAGTGTCTGGCCATCGGCTTCATAGGCGCGGGCATGCACGCTGCCGGTGCGCAGCTGCTGCTCGGTCGGCAGGTCTTTCAGGCTTTGCAGGCTGGGATGGCTCAGCGCCGTCAGCGCGGCCTTGGGCTGGTTGCGCGCCATGGCCAGTTCGGCGGCCAGGGTGCTGGCAAAGACTTGCGCGGCGGGCTTGAGGACATCCAGGGGCACTTGCGCAAGAATCTGCGACGAGCGGCCAGGGTTGTTCTGCTTGTAGGCCATGTCTGCCGCACTCAGGCGCAGCAATGCGGCCTTTTCTGGCGTCTTGGCGGTGGTGGCCTGTTCGAGCAGTTGCTCGATACTGGCGTCCGGGGTCCGTGGAAGGTCGCCAAGGCTGGACGAGGGCGAGCTGGCGCAAGCCGCCAGGAGGGCAGCGAGGCAGAGGGCGGAGAGCAGCCGCAGGCAAGCGATCATGTAAGTGTTCCTGATACCGATCAAATTAGCGTGGAATTGTACCCAAGCACTGGCCCAGGCGCGATGTTACTGGCGTGAAACCGTCGATTTAGGTCGTGGAAATGTTGCCGGCAGCCATCTGCGGCTGAGCGTGAGGGCATATTATCGAGGCGCCTACGCGCTACAATGCGACTTTTCCCAACCATCGAGGTGTGCGTTTTGACTGCTCCAGGTCCTTTGAATTCCACTGCAGGCTCGCTTTTTGTCGTGGCGACGCCCATTGGCAACCTGGACGACATCAGTGCCCGGGCGCTGAAAGTGTTGCGTGACGTTAAATTGATCGCGGCCGAAGACACGCGGCACTCCCAACGCCTGATGCAGCATTTTGGTATCAGCACGCCACTGGCGGCCTGCCACGAACACAACGAACGTGAAGAGGGCAGCCGTTTTATCGTGCGCCTGCTGGCGGGTGACGATGTGGCACTGATCTCCGATGCGGGCACGCCGTTGATCTCGGACCCGGGTTATCACCTGGTGCGCCAGGCGCGTGCCGCTGGTATCAATGTAGTGCCTGTTCCGGGGGCGTGCGCGCTGATTGCCGCATTGTCGGCGGCGGGCCTGCCGTCGGACCGCTTTATTTTCGAAGGTTTCCTGCCGGCCAAGGCGGTGGGGCGGCGCGCGCGACTTGAGGCGGTAAAGGAAGAGCCGCGCACCTTGATCTTCTATGAAGCGCCCCATCGCATCCTAGAATGCTTGCAGGATATGGAGCTGGTATTCGGCGGCGAGCGCCTGGCGCTGCTGGCCCGCGAGCTGACCAAGACCTTCGAAACCCTCAAGGGCCTGCCTCTGGAAGAGTTGCGCGCCTTTGTCGAGGGTGACAGCAACCAGCAGCGCGGCGAGTGTGTGGTGCTGGTTGCGGGCTGGACGGCGCCGGAGAGCGAAGACGCGGTTGGCAGCGAGGCCATGCGCATCCTTGATCTGTTGCTCAAGGAAATGCCCCTCAAGCGTGCCGCTGCGTTGGCCGCGGAAATTACCGGCCTGCGCAAGAATGTGCTGTATCAAGTTGCGCTGGATAAACAGAAAGCCGAATAGTTCAGGGGCGAAAGCTGTATTTCGTCTGAACGTGATGGCAATTCTGAACTTTTATTACTTGTCCTAAGTCCGCCGTGCCGTTAACCTGCGCGGCGGAGAGTCGATTGGACAGTCGCTGCCCTCTATGAAAATTAGGGGGGGGAGGAAAGTCCGGGCTCCATAGGGCGAAGTGCCAGGTAATGCCTGGGAGGCGTGAGCCTACGGAAAGTGCCACAGAAAATAACCGCCTAAGCACTTCGGTGCCGGTAAGGGTGAAAAGGTGCGGTAAGAGCGCACCGCACGACTGGCAACAGTTCGTGGCTAGGTAAACCCCACTTGGAGCAAGACCAAATAGGGTCCCAAGGCGTGGCCCGCGCTGGGACCGGGTAGGTTGCTAAAGGTGTCCAGTGATGGCCATCGTAGACGAATGACTGTTCAAGACAGAACCCGGCTTACAGATCGACTCTCCACCTTTTTTCCTTCTGTCCGAATCTCGGGCAGAAACCCGGTAGTAACGCAAGAATCCCTCCCTGCCGAATCATTGGCAGATGCATCTTCGTAATACCAAAAAAATCTTACTCTTAATAAATTACTTTAACTTCGAGCCATAGCTCTTTGAGCTGTTTGTGCTTGTCGGGTCAAAAACATCGCCAAACTCTCGTTTCTCCTCCCTTTACGCTCCTAAATCTCCGTTCTGTAAGGCTTTTCCTTGAATCCGCGCCTTGACGGTGTGGTGGGCGCATTCCTATAGTGTGCGCAAGTGGCGGAAAGTGGCACAAAGTGGGTTTTTTGAACGTAAAACGCTAAAATTTGGAGAAACGCATCTGTGTTTCGCGGAGCTAACGCTATCAGTCTCGATGCAAAAGGCCGTCTCGCTATGCCGAGCCGGTATCGTGACGAGCTGATTTCGCGAAGTTCCGGGCAGTTGATTATCACGATCGATGCCGTTGACCCTTGTTTGTGTGTTTACCCCCTCGATGAGTGGGAGCTGATTGAAACCAAGTTGCGTGCCCTGCCTTCATTGCGTGAAGAAAACCGCCGCCTGCAGCGTTTGCTGATTGGCAACGCCGTCGACCTTGAGCTCGATGGCAGCGGTCGTTTCCTGGTGCCACCGCGTTTGCGCGAGTACGCCAAGCTGGACAAGCGCGCAATGCTGGTGGGCCAACTGAACAAGTTCCAATTGTGGGACGAAGATGCCTGGGATGCTGTTTCTGCAGCTGACCTGGCTGCTATTCAACAACCGGGCGCCATGCCTGATGAACTGCGTGATTTGATCCTGTGACTATTGATAGCGGCTTTAACCACATCACCGTATTGCTTGACGAAGCCGTTGAGGCTCTCGCCGTGCGCGCGGATGGTTGCTATCTGGATGGCACATTCGGCAGGGGCGGGCACAGCCGGTTGATACTCAGCCAGCTCGGGTCCGACGGCAAACTCCTCGGGTTCGACAAAGACCCCCAAGCGATTGCCACCGGGCAAGCGCTAGCGGCCGAAGACGGCCGCTTTGTCGTTGTGCAGCGCAGCTTTGCCGAGCTGGGTGCCGAAGTGGCCGAACGCGGCATGGCAGGCAAGGTGGCCGGGGTTTTGCTGGACTTGGGCGTGTCTTCGCCACAGCTCGACGACCCGGAGCGCGGCTTCAGTTTCATGAACGATGGCCCCCTCGACATGCGCATGGATCCTACCCGGGGTATCAGCGCTGCGCAGTTCATCGCCACCGCGCCCCATGAAGAAATCACCCGCGTCTTCAAGGAATACGGTGAGGAGCGCTTCGCCGGCCGCATGGCCCGTGCCGTGGTCGAACGTCGTGAAATCCAGCCGTTCGAGCGCACCGCCGACCTGGCCGAAGTGCTGAAAGTCGCCAACCCGGCGTGGGAAAAGGGCAAGAACCCGGCAACCCGTGCGTTCCAGGGCCTGCGCATTCACGTCAACAACGAATTGGGCGACCTGGAAGCGGGCCTCGAAGCCGCGCTGGATGCCTTGGAAGTGGGCGGTCGCCTGGTGGTCATCAGCTTCCATTCCCTCGAAGACCGTATCGTCAAGCTGTTCATGCGTCGCCTGGTCAAGGGTGAGTCCGACAACCTGCCGCGCAACCTGCCGGTACGTTTCGAAGCCTTTGTGCCGAAAATCAAAATCCATGGCAAAGCGCAGTTCGCTTCCGAAGCCGAACTCAAGGCCAACCCACGCTCCCGCAGCGCTGTCATGCGCGTTGCCGAGAAGCTGCGGTGAGCAAGCTTTTTGCCAAGCCCCTCCCGGGCGGCAGCTTCTTCATGATGCTGCTGTACGTCGGCGTGCTGGTGTCCGCGATTGCGGTGTCCTACAGCGCCCACTACAACCGCCAATTGCTCAACACCCTGTACGGGGAGCTGAGTGTGCGCGACAAGGCGCAAGCGGAGTGGGGCCGGCTGATCCTGGAACAAAGCACCTGGACGGCCCATAGCCGTATCGAAGTGCTGGCCACCGAACAGCTGAAAATGCACATCCCTGGCGCGGCCGAAGTCCGCATGGTGGCGCCATGATGAAACTCGAAGGCGCACTCTACCCATGGCGCTTCCGCCTGATGCTCGGCTTGCTGGCATTGATGGTGGGCGCGATTGCCTGGCGGATCATCGACCTGCAGGTGGTCGATCGCGACTTCCTGATCGGCGAGGGCAACGCCCGCAGCCTGCGGCATATCCCGATTCCGGCACACCGCGGCCTTATCACTGACCGCAATGCGGAACCGTTGGCTGTCAGCACGCCAGTGACCACGCTGTGGGCAAATGCCAAGGAATTGCAGGTGTCCAAGGACCGTTGGCCGGCACTGGCCGCGGCCCTTGGACAAGATCCGAAGGCTCTGTCCGAGCGCCTTGATGCCCAGGCCAACAAAGAATTCATCTACCTTGTTCGCGGCCTGACCCCTGAACAAGGTCAGCAAGTGCTCGACCTTAAAGTCCCCGGTGTCTATGGCATCGAGGAATTCCGTCGTTTCTACCCGGCCGGTGAAACCACCGCCCATATGGTCGGTTTTACCGACATCGACGACCACGGCCGTGAAGGCGTGGAGCTGGCCTACGATGAATGGCTGGCCGGGGTTCCCGGCAAACGACAAGTCATCAAGGATCGGCGCGGCAGACTGATTAAGGATGTCCAGGTCACCAAAAACGCCAAGGCCGGTAAGCCCTTGGCGTTGTCGATTGACCTGCGCCTGCAATACCTGGCCAACCGCGAGCTGCGTAACGCGATCATCGAGAACGGCGCCAAGGCCGGCAGCCTGGTGATAATGGACGTGAAGACCGGCGAGATCCTCGCCATGGTCAACCAGCCGACCTACAACCCGAACAACCGTCGCAACCTGCAACCGGCGATGATGCGTAACCGCGCGATGATCGACGTGTTCGAACCGGGTTCGACCATGAAAGCCATCTCCATGAGTGCCGCCCTCGAAACCGGACGCTGGAAGCCCAGCGACAAGGTCGAGGTGTATCCGGGTACCCTGCAGTTGGGCAAATACACCATTCGCGACGTGTCCCGCACCGAAGGTCCGGTGCTGGATCTGACAGGTATCCTGATTAACTCCAGTAACGTGGGCATGAGCAAGGTCGCCTTCGATATTGGCGGTGAAACCATCTACCACCTTGCGCAGAAAATCGGCCTGGGCCAGCCCACCGGCCTCGACTTCCCGGGCGAGCGCGTGGGCAACCTGCCGAACTACCGCGACTGGAAAAAAGCCGAGACCGCCACGCTGTCCTACGGCTACGGCCTGTCGGTGACCGCGATCCAACTGGCCCACGCTTTCTCTGTATTGGCCAACAATGGCCGCATGGTTCCCTTGAGCCTGATCCGTGTCGACGAAGCGCCGAAAGCCACCCAGGTGATCCCGGAAAACGTCGCCAAGACCATGCAAGGCATGCTGCAACAAGTGATCGAAGCCCCGCGCGGCGTGTTCCGTGCCCAGGTGCCGGCGTATCACGTGGCAGGCAAGTCCGGTACCGCGCGGAAAACGTCGGTGGGCACCAAGGGCTATGCCGAAAACTCCTACCGCTCGCTGTTCGCCGGCTTTGGCCCGATGAGCGACCCGCGCTACGCCATCGTCGTAGTGATCGATGAACCGAGTAAAGCAGGCTACTTCGGTGGCCTGGTATCGGCGCCGGTGTTCAGCAAAGTGATGTCCGGCACCCTGCGCCTGATGAACATCACGCCGGACAACCTGCCGCCGACCCAACAAGCGAACGCCGGACCACCGGCCGCTGCCGTAAAAGCCAATGGAGGGCGCGGCTGATGTCTCTGAGCCTGAACAAGATTTTTGCCCACGCTGGCCGCGATCTGCTGATCCGCGAGCTGAGCCTGGACAGCCGCAATGTACGTGCCGGTGACCTGTTCCTGGCCGTGCCGGGCGGCAAGGTCGATGGTCGTGACCATATCGCCGATGCCTTGCAGCGCGGTGCGGCGGCGGTGGCGTATGAAGTGGAAGGCGCTACCGTGCTGCCGATCACCGACGTGCCGCTGATTCCGGTCAAGGGCCTGGCCAAACAGTTGTCGGATATCGCCGGGCGTTTTTATGGCGACCCGAGCCGTCACGTCAATCTGGTGGGTGTCACGGGCACCAACGGCAAGACCAGCGTGACCCAGTTGGTCGCCCAGGCCCTGGATCTGCTCGGTCAGCACTGCGGCATTATCGGCACCCTTGGCACCGGCTTTTATGGCGCGCTGCACAGCGGGCTGCACACCACGCCGAACCCTATCGCCGTGCAAGCGACCCTGGCCGACCTGAAAAAGGCCGGTGCCAAGGCGGTTGCCATGGAAGTCTCGTCCCACGGTTTGCACCAGGGCCGCGTTGCTGCGCTGGCCTTTGACGTGGCGGTGATGACCAACCTGTCCCGCGATCACCTGGACTACCACGGCACCATGGAGGCTTACGCAGCCGAAAAGGCCAAGCTGTTTGCCTGGAACGACCTGAAATGCCGGGTGGTGAACCTGGACGACGAATTCGGTCGCCAATTGGCGGCACAAGAGCATGAGTCGCGCCTGATTAGCTACAGCCTCGAAGATTCCAGTGCGTACCTGTATTGCCGTGATGCCCAATTTAATGACGAGGGCGTGCGCGCTACGCTGGTGACGCCACAAGGCGAGCACCATCTGCGGAGCAGCCTGCTCGGTCGCTTCAACCTGAGCAACGTCCTCGCCGCCGTTGGCGCGTTGCTCGGCCTGGATTACGCCCTCGACGAAATCTTGCGGGTGCTGCCCAAGCTGGAAGGCCCGGTCGGGCGCATGCAGCGCTTGGGTGGCGGTTCGCAGCCGCTGGTGGTGGTCGACTACGCCCACACCCCGGATGCCCTGGAAAAAGTCCTGGTTGCCCTGCGTCCCCATGCCAAGGGCAAATTGCTCTGCCTGTTCGGCTGCGGCGGCGACCGTGATCGCGGCAAGCGTCCGTTGATGGCCGAGATCGTCGAACGTCTGGCCGATGGCGTGCTCGTCACCGACGACAACCCGCGCAGCGAAGACCCGCAGCAGATTTTCGACGACATTCGCGCGGGCTTCAGCGATGCGTCCAAGGCGACCTTCGTCGCCGGCCGTGGCGCTGCCATTGCCCAATTGATTGCCAGCGCCAGTGCTGACGATGTGGTGGTGCTGGCCGGTAAAGGCCACGAGGACTACCAGGAAATCAACGGCGAACGCCATGCCTTCTCCGATCTGGTCGAGGCCGATCACGCCTTGACCGCCTGGGAGGTCGCCCATGCTTAAGGCGATGACATTCAGCGAACTGACCCAGGCCCTGGCGGCCCGTGTGCTGTCGAGCGATTGCCGCTTCGACGGTGTCAGTATCGACAGTCGCAACATTAAACCGGGCCAATTGTTCGTCGCCTTGGCGGGCCCGCGTTTCGATGGACACGACTACCTGAATGACGTCGCAGCCAAAGGTGCCGTGGGCGCCTTGGTGCAACGCGAAGTGGCAGAGTCCACGTTGCCGCAATTGCTGGTCGCCGATACCCGCCTGGCCCTCGGCCAGTTGGGCGCGCTGAACCGTGCCGCATTTGATAAGCCCGTGGCAGCCATCACCGGCTCCAGCGGCAAGACCACGGTCAAGGAGCTGCTGGCCGGTATCCTGCGCACGCGCGGCCCGGTGCTCGCCACCCGTGGCAACCTGAACAATGATTTCGGCGCACCGCTGACCCTGCTCGAACTGGCCCCGGAACACACGGCGGCCGTCATCGAGCTGGGCGCGTCGCGCATTGGCGAGATCGCCTACACCGTGGCGCTGACCAAGCCCCACGTGGCGATCATCAACAACGCCGGTACCGCCCATGTCGGCGAGTTCGGCGGCCCGGAGAAGATCGTCGAAGCCAAGGGCGAGATCCTTGAAGGCCTCGATGCATCGGGCACTGCTGTATTGAATCTGGACGACAAGGCCTTCGAGACCTGGCGTGTACGCGCCGCCGGTCGCAAGGTGCTGACGTTTGCCGTGCTCAATGCCGCGGCTGATTTCCATGCTTCCAACATCACCGTTGATGCCCGTGGTTGCCCGTCCTTCACCTTGCACACGCCACAAGGCAGCGAGCAGGTGCAGTTGAACCTGCTGGGCAACCACAACGTCGCCAATGCACTGGCCGCCGCCGCCGCCGCTCACGCCCTGGGCGTGTCGCTGTTTGGTATCGCTACCGGCCTGGGGGCGGTGCAGCCGGTCAAGGGCCGCACCGTGGCGCAGTTGGCGACCAATGGCATGCGTGTGATCGATGACACCTACAACGCCAACCCGTCCTCCATTAATGCCGCGGTCGATCTGCTGAAGGGCTTTGCCGGGCGCAAGGTGCTGGTGCTGGGCGATATCGGCGAGCTGGGCGACTGGGCTGAACAAGGCCATCGTGAAGTCGGCGCCTATGCCGCTGGCAAGGTCGACGCACTGTACGCCGTGGGGACGAACATGGCCCACGCGGTCGACGCCTTCGGCCCGGGCGCGCGGCATTTCGCCACCCAGGCCGAGCTGATCCAGGCGCTGGCGGCGGCCGAACAAGACAAACAAACCACTATTTTGATCAAGGGATCGCGCAGCGCGGTGATGGAAAACGTCGTCGCGGCCTTGTGTGGCTCAAGTACGGAGAAACATTAATGCTGCTGCTGCTGGCTGAGTATCTGCAACAGTTCCACAAAGGCTTCGCGGTCTTTCAGTACCTGACCCTGCGCGGGATCCTGGGCGTGCTGACCGCGCTGTCGCTGTCGCTGTTTTTGGGGCCGTGGATGATCCGCACCCTGCAGAACCTGCAAATTGGTCAATCGGTTCGTAATGACGGCCCGCAGTCGCACCTGTCCAAATCCGGCACCCCGACCATGGGCGGCGCGTTGATCCTGTCGTCCATCGGCATCAGCACCTTGCTCTGGGCCGACCTGCACAACCGCTACGTGTGGACGGTGTTGCTGGTGACCCTGTTGTTCGGCGCCATTGGCTGGGTCGATGACTACCGCAAGGTGATCGAGAAAAACTCGAAAGGCCTGCCAAGCCGCTGGAAGTATTTCTGGCAGTCGGTGTTTGGCCTGGGCGCAGCGATTTTCCTGTTCATGACCGCGCCAAGTGCGGTGGAAACCACCCTGATAATCCCGATGCTCAAGGACGCCAGCATTCCCCTGGGCGTCGGTTTCGTGGTGCTGACCTATTTCGTGATCGTCGGCTCCAGCAACGCGGTGAACCTCACCGACGGCCTCGACGGCCTGGCGATCATGCCGACGGTGATGGTGGGCGGCGCGCTTGGCATCTTCTGCTACCTGTCGGGTAACGTGAAGTTCGCGGAATACCTGCTGATCCCATACGTGCCGGGCGCGGGCGAGCTGATTGTGTTCTGCGGTGCGCTGATCGGTGCCGGCCTGGGCTTCCTGTGGTTTAACACCTACCCCGCACAAGTGTTCATGGGCGACGTCGGCGCACTGGCGCTGGGCGCAGCCCTGGGCACCATCGCCGTGATCGTGCGCCAGGAAATCGTGCTGTTCATCATGGGCGGTGTGTTCGTGATGGAAACCCTGTCGGTGGTCATCCAGGTGGCCTCCTTCAAGTTGACCGGGCGCCGCGTGTTCCGCATGGCGCCGATTCACCACCACTTTGAACTCAAGGGCTGGCCTGAGCCGCGTGTGATTGTCCGTTTCTGGATCATCACTGTGATTCTCGTGCTGGTCGGCCTTGCCACCCTGAAACTGAGGTAGAAACGAGTGTCCCTGATCGCTTCAGACCACTTCCGCATCGTTGTCGGCCTCGGCAAGAGCGGCATGTCCCTGGTTCGCTTCCTGGCGAACCGGGGCACGTCGTTTGCCGTCGCCGATACGCGGGAAAATCCACCGGAGCTGGTCACGCTGCGCCGTGACTACCCGCACGTGGAAGTGCGTTGTGGCGAGTTGGATGTCGAGTTTCTGTGCCGCGCCGACGAGCTCTACGTGAGCCCCGGCCTGGCCCTGGCGACACCGGCTTTGCAAGCTGCCGCCGCCCGTGGCGTGAAGCTGTCCGGTGACATCGACCTGTTCGCGCGTAACGCGAAGGCGCCGATCGTGGCCATCAGCGGCTCCAATGCAAAAAGCACCGTGACCACCCTGGTCGGCGAGATGGCGGCTGCGGCCGGCAAGCGCGTCGCCGTGGGCGGCAACCTCGGTGTGCCGGCGCTGGACCTGCTCAGCGACGATGTCGAGTTGTACGTCATGGAACTGTCGAGCTTCCAGCTGGAAACCACCCACGACCTCGGCGCCGAAGTGGCTACCGTGTTGAACGTGAGTGAAGACCACATGGACCGCTACAGCGGCCTGCCGGCCTATCACCTGGCCAAGCACCGGATCTTCCGTGGCGCCAGGCAATTTGTGGTCAACCGCCAGGACGCCCTGAGCCGTCCGCTGATGGGCGAGGGCATGCCTTGCTGGACCTTTGGCCTCGGCAAACCCGACTTCAAGGCCTTTGGCATTCGTGAAGAGAATGGCGAGAAATACCTGGCCTTCGAATTCCAGAACCTGATGCCGGTGCGCGAGCTGAAAATCCGTGGCGCCCATAACCAGTCCAATGCCCTTGCGGCGCTGGCACTCGGGCATGCCGTGGGCTTGCCGTTCGATGCCATGTTGTCGGCCCTGCGCAGCTTCGGTGGCCTTGAGCACCGCTGCCAGTGGGTGCGCGACCTCGATGGCGTCAACTACTACAACGATTCCAAGGCCACCAACGTCGGTGCGGCCCTGGCTGCCATCGAGGGCCTGGGTGCCGATATCGACGGCAAGCTGGTGCTGATTGCCGGTGGCGACGGCAAGGGTGCCGACTTCAAGGACCTTAAAGGCCCGGTCGCTGCACATTGCCGTGCCGTGGTGTTGATGGGGCGCGATTCCGACCTGATTGCCGCCGCCCTCGGTGACGCGGTGCCGCAAGTGCGCGCCACGTCCCTGGACGACGCGATTGCCCAGTGCAAGGCCCTGGCCCAGCCGGGCGACGCGGTGTTGCTGTCGCCGGCGTGCGCCAGCTTCGACATGTTCAAGAACTACGAAGAGCGCGGCCAGTTGTTCGCCCGCGCCGTGGAGGCGTTGGTATGAGCCTCGGTCTGAGAAACATCATCAAGCCGTACCCGTCGCCGATCATCACCGGGCGCGGTATCGACCTCGATTTCCCGATGCTCGCCGGTTGCCTCGCGCTGCTGGGCCTGGGCCTGGTGATGATTACGTCGGCATCGTCCGAAGTGGCCGCCGTGCAGTCGGGCAACACCCTGTACATGATGATCCGTCACCTGGTGTACCTGGTGATCGGCCTTGGTGCGTGCGTCGTCACCATGATGATCCCCATCGCCACCTGGCAGCGCTTGGGTTGGCTGATGCTGATCGGCGCGTTCGGCTTGCTGATAATGGTGATCCTGCCCGGCATCGGCCGTGAGGTGAACGGTTCGATGCGCTGGATCGGCTTCGGCGCGTTCAACGTGCAGCCGTCGGAAATTGCCAAGGTGTTCGTGGTGATTTACCTCGCCGGTTACCTGGTGCGCCGCCAGAAAGAAGTCCGCGAAAGCTGGATGGGCTTCTTCAAACCGTTCATCGTGCTGCTGCCCATGGCCGGCCTGTTGCTGATGGAGCCCGACTTCGGTGCCACGGTTGTAATGATGGGCGCGGCGGCGGCGATGTTGTTTCTCGGTGGTGTTGGGCTGCTGAGGTTTGCCTTGATGGTTGTGCTGGCGGTGGTGGCGGTTTACCTGCTGGTACTGGCGCAACCCTATCGAATGGCCCGTCTGATTACCTTTACCGACCCCTGGTCCGACCAGTTCGGCTCCGGCTACCAATTGACCCAGGCGCTGATCGCCTTTGGTCGAGGCGGTTGGTTGGGGGTAGGGCTGGGCAACAGTGTGCAGAAGCAGTTTTACCTGCCGGAAGCTCACACTGACTTCGTATTCTCGGTACTTGCCGAAGAGCTTGGCGTAGTGGGTTCGTTATGCACGGTCGCGCTGTTTGTATTTGTCTGCGTGCGTGCGCTGTACATAGGCCTGTGGGCCGAGAAAGCCAAGCAGTTCTTCGCCGCGTACGTTGCTTATGGGTTGGCGTTTCTTTGGATCGGCCAGTTCCTGATTAATGTCGGGGTGAATATCGGGCGGCTGCCGACCAAGGGCCTGACCCTGCCGTTCCTCAGTTACGGCGGCAGTTCATTGGTCATTTGCTGTATCTGCCTGGGCTTGTTGCTGCGCATCGAGTGGGAGAGTCGAACCCACTTGGGCAGCGAAGAGATGGAATTCAGTGAAAGCGATTTTGCCGAGGAGCCAACCCATGGACGCTAACGTGCTGATTATGGCGGGCGGCACCGGGGGCCATGTGTTCCCGGCCTTGGCCTGTGCGCGTGAGTTCCAGAGCCGTGGCTACAGCGTGCACTGGCTCGGCACGCCGCGCGGTATCGAAAACGACTTGGTGCCGAATGCCGGTTTGCCGTTGCACCTGATTAACGTCAGCGGCCTGCGTGGCAAGGGCAAGTTGTCCCTGCTCAAGGCGCCGTTCGTGTTGCTCAAGGCGGTGTGGCAGGCGCGCAAGGTGATTCGCGAATTGCAGCCGGTGTGTGTGCTGGGCTTTGGTGGTTATGTGACCGGCCCGGGTGGCGTCGCCGCCAAGCTCGCCGGCGTGCCGGTGATCGTGCACGAGCAGAACGCCGTGGCCGGGACCGCCAACCGCCTGTTGGTGCCTTTGGCTGCACGGGTGTGCGAGGCCTTCCCGAAGACGTTCGATGCATCGGACAAGCTGCGCACCACCGGCAACCCGGTGCGCACCGAACTGTTCATGGACATTGCGCGCGAAGCACTGAGCGGGCGCAAGGCGCACCTGCTGATTATGGGCGGCAGCCTGGGCTCCGAGCCCTTGAATAAACTGCTGCCGCAAGCCCTGGCGCAACTCCCTGTGGAATTGCGCCCGGAGGTCTTCCACCAGGCCGGCAAGGATCACGGTGAAGTCACCGCCGAGCGTTATCGCGAAGCCGGTGTCGAGGCGAACGTACAGCCCTTCATCAAAGACATGGCCCAAGCCTATGGCTGGGCCGACCTGGTGGTCTGCCGCTCCGGCGCGCTGACCGTCAGTGAACTGGCCGCCGCCGGTCTGCCGTCCTTGCTGGTGCCTTTGCCCCACGCAATCGACGATCACCAGACCCGCAACGCCGAATATTTGGCCGGGGAGGGCGCTGCCTTCCTGCTGCCGCAAAGAACGACTGGCGCCGCCGATTTGGCCGCACGCCTGACCGAGGTTTTGATGCAACCGGAACGACTCAACAGCATGGCGAGCACCGCAAGCCGCCTGGCCAAACCTGACGCAACCCGCACCGTGGTCGATATCTGCCTGGAGGTGGCCCATGGTTGAGAATCAAAAAGCCATGCCACAACCGGAGATGCGCCGCATCCGTCGCATCCACTTCGTCGGTATCGGCGGCGTGGGCATGTGCGGCATTGCCGAAGTGTTGCTGAACCTGGGCTACCAGGTGTCCGGCTCGGACTTGAAAGAGTCGCCGGTCACCGATCGCCTGAAAAGCTTTGGCGCCCAGATCTTTATCGGCCACCGTGCCGAGAACGCCGCCGAAGCCGATGTGCTGGTGGTGTCCAGCGCCGTGAACACCTCCAACCCGGAAGTGGCCACCGCCCTTGAGCGCCGCATTCCGGTGGTGCCACGTGCCGAGATGCTGGCCGAGCTGATGCGTTATCGCCACGGCATCGCCGTCGCCGGTACCCACGGCAAGACCACCACCACCAGCCTGATCGCCTCGGTGTTCGCCGCCGGTGGCCTGGACCCGACCTTCGTCATCGGTGGCCGCCTGAATGCAGCCGGCACCAATGCACAACTGGGCACCAGCCGTTACCTGATCGCCGAAGCCGATGAAAGTGACGCGAGCTTCCTGCACCTGCAGCCGCTGGTCGCCGTCGTTACCAACATCGACGAAGACCACATGGCCACCTACGACGGTGACTTCAACAAGTTGAAGAAAACCTTCGTCGAGTTCCTGCACAACCTGCCGTTCTACGGTTTGGCCGTGGTGTGCCTGGACGACCCGGTGGTGCGTGAAATCCTGCCCCAGGTCAAGCGCCCGACCGTGACGTACGGCTTCAGCGAAGACGCCGACGTGCGCGCGATCAATGTGCGCCAGGAAGGCATGCAAACCTTCTTTACCGTGCTGCGTCCTGATCGCGAGCCGCTGGATGTGTCGGTGAACATGCCGGGCAACCACAACGTGCTGAACTCCCTGGCGACCATCTGCATCGCCAGCGACGAAGGCGTCAGCGATGAAGCCATCGTCGAAGGCCTGTCGCGCTTTGCCGGTGTGGGCCGGCGCTTCCAGGTCTACGGCCAACTGCCGGTAGACGGCGGCGACGTGATGCTGGTGGACGACTACGGTCACCACCCGACCGAAGTCGCGGCCGTTATCAAGGCCGTACGCGGTGGCTGGCCGGAGCGCCGCCTGGTGATGGTCTACCAGCCGCACCGCTACAGCCGTACCCGCGATCTGTACGACGACTTCGTCAATGTATTGGCCGATGCCAACGTGCTGCTGCTGATGGAGGTGTACCCGGCCGGTGAAGAACCGATCCCGGGGGCCGACAGCCGCAAGCTGTGCAACAGCATCCGTCAGCGTGGCCAGTTGGACCCGATCTACATTGAGCGTGGCATAGACCTGGCGCCGATCGTCAAGCCGCTGCTGCGTGCCGGTGACATCCTGCTGTGCCAGGGCGCTGGTGACATTGGCGGCCTTGCCCCGAAATTGCTGGCGAGCCCATTGTTTGCCGCTGCCGAAAAGGGGAAGTCGAAATGACCACTGACTACGCCTCCCTGTTTTCCACAATCGCACCGGCTGACTTCGGTCGCGTCGCCGTATTGTTCGGCGGCAAAAGCGCTGAACGCGAAGTGTCGCTCAAGTCCGGCAATGCCGTGCTTGAAGCCCTGCAAAGTGCCGGTGTGAACGCGTTCGGCATCGACGTGGGCGATGATTTCCTCGCCCGCCTGCAGGCCGAGAAGATCGACCGCGCCTTCATCATCCTCCACGGTCGTGGCGGTGAAGACGGCAGCATGCAGGGCCTGCTGGAGTGCGCCGGCATCCCGTACACCGGCAGTGGCATCCTCGCTTCCGCGCTGGCCATGGACAAGTTGCGCACCAAGCAGGTGTGGCACAGCCTGGGCATTCCAACCCCGCGTCACAGCGTTTTGTGCAGCGAAGACGATTGTATTTCTGCAGCCAAGGAACTGGGCCTGCCTTTGATCGTCAAACCTGCCCATGAAGGCTCCAGTATCGGCATGGCCAAAGTGAACTCGGCCGCCGAATTGATCGACGCATGGAAAGCGGCAAGTACCTACGACTCACAAGTGTTGGTGGAACAGTGGATTCAAGGTCCCGAGTTCACCATCGCCACCCTGCGTGGCCAGGTGTTGCCGCCTATCGCATTGGGCACGCCCCACACCTTTTACGACTACGACGCCAAGTACGTGGCTTCCGATACCCAGTACCGGATCCCGTGCGGCCTCGACGCAACCAAGGAACAGGAATTGATGGACCTCACGGCGAAAGCCTGTGAGGCGCTGGGTATCGCCGGTTGGGCGCGGGCAGACGTGATGCAGGATGACCAAGGGAATTTCTGGTTCCTGGAAGTCAACACCGCTCCCGGCATGACCGATCACAGCCTGGTCCCCATGGCTGCTCGTGCAGCGGGCCTGGACTTCCAGCAGTTGGTGCTGGCGATCCTTGCAGCAAGCATTGAGCCTAGAGGCTGACAGACATGAACGGCGCATCGCTTCGACATCCGCAACCCCCAGCACCCGGCCGCAAGCCGGTGCCACGGGGTGCCAGCCGCATGGTGGCTAAAGAGCCGATGTCGGCGCGCCTGCCGAAAGCCAACTTTGGTTTTCTCAAGGCGCTGTTCTGGCCGGTGTTGCTGGTGGTGCTGGGCTTCGGTACCTACGAGGGCGCGCAGCGCCTGTTGCCGTATGCCGACCGGCCGATCACCAAGATCAGCGTGCAGGGCGACTTGAGCTACATCAGCCAGCAGGCGGTACAGCAGCGCATCGGCCCGTACCTGGCGGCGAGCTTCTTTACCATCGACCTGGCCGGGATGCGCGGTGAGCTGGAACAGATGCCGTGGATCGCCCACGCCGAAGTCCGCCGCGTCTGGCCGGACCAGGTGACGATCCGCCTGGAAGAACAACTGCCCGTGGCCCGTTGGGGCGACGAAGCGCTGTTGAACAACCAGGGGCAGGCGTTCACCCCGCGTGAACTGGCCAACTACGAGCACCTGCCGCAGTTGTTCGGGCCGCAGCGGGCGCAGCAGCAAGTGATGCAGCAGTACCAGGCCTTGAGCCAGATGCTGCGGCCCATGGGCTTCTCCATTGCACGCCTGGAACTGCGTGAACGGGGCAGCTGGTTTTTGACCACCGGGGCCGGCAGTTCCGGCCCGGGCATCCAGTTGTTGCTCGGACGCGACCGCTTGGTGGAAAAGATGCGCCGCTTTATTGCCATCTATGACAAGACCTTGAAAGAACAGATTACGAACATTGCGAGCGTCGACCTGCGTTACGCCAACGGCCTTGCCGTCGGCTGGCGTGAACCGGCTGCGCCCACGGCAGCGCAACCCGCTGTCGCGAAGAATTAAGAAGAGGCAGGACCCATGGCAAACGTGCAAAGCGGCAAAATGATCGTCGGTCTCGATATCGGCACCTCCAAGGTGGTGGCGCTGGTCGGCGAGGTCGGAGAAGACGGCGTAATCGAGATCGTCGGTATCGGCACGCATCCGTCCCGGGGCCTGAAGAAGGGCGTGGTGGTGAACATCGAGTCCACCGTGCAATCGATCCAGCGCGCCATCGAAGAAGCGCAGCTGATGGCCGGTTGCCGGATCCACTCGGCGTTCGTCGGCGTGGCGGGCAACCATATCCGCAGCCTGAACTCCCACGGCATCGTGGCGATCCGCGACCGTGAAGTCAGCGCCGCCGACCTTGAACGTGTACTCGACGCAGCCCAGGCCGTGGCGATCCCGGCTGACCAGCGCGTGCTGCACACCCTGCCGCAGGACTACGTGATCGATAACCAGGAAGGCGTCCGCGAACCCCTGGGCATGTCGGGCGTACGTCTGGAAGCCAAGGTTCACGTGGTGACCTGCGCCGTCAACGCCGCACAGAACATTGAAAAATGCGTGCGCCGCTGCGGCCTGGAAATCGACGACATCATCCTGGAGCAGCTGGCATCGGCTTACTCCGTGCTGACTGACGACGAAAAAGAACTGGGCGTGTGCCTGGTGGATATCGGCGGCGGCACCACTGACATCGCGATCTTCACCGAAGGTGCGATCCGTCACACCGCCGTGATCCCGATTGCCGGTGACCAGGTGACCAACGACATCGCCATGGCGCTGCGCACACCGACCCAGTACGCCGAAGAAATCAAGATCCGCTACGCCTGCGCCCTGGCCAAACTGGCCGGCGCCGGCGAGACCATCAAGGTGCCGAGCGTGGGCGACCGTCCACCGCGCGAGCTGTCGCGCCAGGCCCTGGCCGAAGTGGTCGAGCCGCGCTACGACGAGCTGTTCACCCTGATCCAGGCTGAGCTGCGTCGCAGCGGCTACGAAGATTTGATCCCGGCCGGCATCGTGCTGACCGGTGGCACCTCGAAGATGGAAGGCGCGGTCGAACTGGCCGAGGAAATCTTCCACATGCCGGTGCGCCTGGGCGTGCCCCATGGCGTCAAAGGCCTGGGCGACGTGGTGCGCAACCCGATTTATTCGACTGGCGTGGGCTTGCTGTTGTACGGCCTGCAAAAGCAGACCGACGGCATTTCCCTGTCGGGCCCGAGCATCCGCGACAGCTACCGCAGTGACGACGAAGCGAAAGCGCCGTTGTTCGAGCGGTTGCAGGCGTGGGTCAAAGGCAATTTTTAAAGCTTTACCGCAACACCGCTGGAAGCAGTAGGCGAAAAAACTAGAGAAAACGAAAGGAGAGGGAACATGTTCGAACTCGTAGACAACATCCCCGCAAGCCCGGTCATCAAAGTGATCGGTGTCGGCGGTGGCGGCGGCAACGCTGTCAACCATATGGTCAAGAGCAACATTGAAGGCGTTGAATTCATCTGCGCCAACACTGATGCCCAGGCGCTGAAAAGCATCGGCGCGCGGACCATCCTGCAATTGGGCACCGCGGTGACCAAAGGCCTCGGCGCTGGCGCCAACCCGGAAGTCGGCCGTCAAGCCGCCCTGGAAGACCGCGAGCGTATTGCCGAAGTGCTGCAAGGCACCAACATGGTGTTCATCACCACGGGCATGGGCGGCGGTACCGGTACCGGTGCAGCGCCGATCATTGCCGAAGTGGCCAAGGAAATGGGCATTCTGACGGTCGCTGTCGTGACCCGTCCGTTCCCGTTCGAAGGTCGCAAGCGCATGCAGATCGCCGACGAAGGCATCCGTCTGCTGTCTGAAAGCGTCGACTCGTTGATCACCATTCCCAACGAGAAGCTGCTGACCATCCTGGGCAAGGACGCGAGCCTGCTGTCCGCATTCGCCAAGGCTGACGATGTACTGGCCGGTGCCGTTCGCGGTATCTCCGACATCATCAAGCGCCCGGGCATGATCAACGTCGACTTTGCCGACGTACGTACCGTGATGAGCGAAATGGGCATGGCGATGATGGGCACTGGCTGCGCCAGCGGTCCGAACCGTGCACGTGAAGCCACTGAAGCGGCCATCCGCAACCCGTTGCTGGAAGACGTGAACCTGCAAGGCGCTCGCGGCATCCTGGTGAACATCACCGCCGGTCCTGACCTGTCCCTGGGTGAGTACTCCGACGTGGGTAGCATCATCGAAGCCTTCGCGTCCGAGCACGCCATGGTCAAGGTCGGCACCGTTATCGACCCGGACATGCGCGACGAACTGCACGTGACCGTGGTTGCCACCGGCCTGGGTGCCAAGATCGAGAAACCTGTGAAGGTCATCGACAACACCCTGCACACCAGCCAGGTCAGCCAAGCGGCTGCGGCTCCAGCGCCTTCGCGCCAGGAACTGCCGTCGGTGAACTACCGTGACCTGGACCGTCCGACCGTGATGCGCAACCAGGCTCAGGCCGGTGCTGCGGCGTCCCGTAGCCCGAATCCGCAAGATGATCTGGACTACCTGGACATCCCGGCATTCCTGCGTCGTCAGGCCGATTGATGGAATGTATCAGGGCTATGAAGGTGATTGGTGTTCAGCAAAGGTCTGGTCTGCTATTATCGCCAGCCTTTGTTGATACCAGTTCGCAATTTGCGCTCAAGCGGTCCAAGCCATGATTAAACAACGCACCCTGAAGAATATTATCCGTGCCACAGGTGTAGGTCTGCACTCCGGGGAGAAGGTATACCTGACCCTCAAACCTGCACCTGTCGACACCGGCATCGTGTTTGTTCGTGCCGACCTGGACCCTGTGGTGCAGATTCCTGCTCGCGCGGAAAACGTTGGCGAAACCACCATGTCGACCACATTGGTCAACGGTGACGTCAAAGTGGACACGGTGGAGCACTTGCTCTCGGCCATGGCTGGCCTGGGCATCGATAACGCCTACGTCGAGCTCTCCGCGTCTGAAGTCCCGATCATGGATGGTAGCGCTGGACCTTTCGTATTCCTGATTCAATCTGCCGGCCTGGAAGAACAGGACGCAGCCAAGAAGTTCATTCGCATTCTGCGGGAAGTGACAGTAGAAGACGGCGACAAGCGCGCCACCTTCGTCCCGTTCGAAGGCTTTAAAGTGAGCTTTGAGATCGATTTCGATCACCCGGTATTCCGTGACCGCACCCAAAGTGCAAGCGTGGATTTTTCCAGCACTTCGTTCGTAAAAGAAGTCAGCCGCGCCCGTACCTTTGGTTTCATGAGTGACATCGAGTACCTGCGCAAGCACAACCTCGCACTCGGCGGCAGCGTTGAAAATGCCATTGTGGTCGACGCGGATGGTGTACTGAACGAAGACGGCCTTCGCTATGAAGACGAATTCGTGAAGCACAAGATCCTCGATGCAATCGGTGACCTCTACCTGCTGGGCAATAGCCTGATAGGCGAGTTCAAAGGCTTCAAGTCGGGCCACGCCCTTAACAACCAGCTGCTGCGCAAGTTGATTGAGCAGACAGACGCTTGGGAAGTCGTGACCTTCGAAGATGCCAGCACCGCACCGATCTCTTACATGCGTCCCGTTGCGGCGGTGTAAGTAACAACTCTCTTTCTTTAGTTTTGAAAGGCTGCCTTCGGGTGGCCTTTTTTTATGCCTGCGGTTCAGGCCTATGAAGATCAAAAAATGTGGGAGCGGGCTTGTGTGGGAGCGGGCTTGCTCGCGAATGCGGTGGATCAGTCACCA
>NZ_JANLGL010000239.1:0-7680 GCF_024655625.1 Pseudomonas sp. 18.1.10 | reverse complement strand
GAATTCACTACAGCCATCGCAGGCAAGCCAGCTCCCACATTTGACCGAGTTACACACCCTGGCTGCGCAGCCAGGCCATCAGCTGTGGCAGCGGAAAGGCCCCGCTCTGGCGCGCCACTTCGCGGCCGTTCTTGAACAGGATCAAGCTGGGAATCGAACGAATCCCCAACTGCGCCGACAGCTGCTGATTGGCCTCACTGTCCAGCTTGGCCAGCCGGCACTTGCCCTCCAGCTGCCCGGCCGCCTGTTCAAACACCGGCGCAAACGATTTGCACGGCCCACACCAGTCGGCCCATACGTCCACCAGCAGCGGCAGATCGCCTTTGATCTGGTTGGCGTAGTCACCTTGCTTCAGTTCGAAAGGCTTGTTCAACAACACCGATTGCTTGCAGCGCCCGCACTTGGGCGCGTCGCCCAGGCGTTCGCCGGGGATGCGGTTGAGGCCGTTGCAGTGAGGGCAGGGGATGACAAGAGATTCAGACATGGGGGGCTCCTGGAGTATGGCTTATGGATTCAATCTGTAGCCGGCAACCCGGTTTATCAAGATCAATCAAAGAGGGCTAGGTATGAACGACAATCTGAAACTGGCTATTGAACATTGGCCCTTTGTAGCGCCCTTGCTACGCAAACCTCAAAACGAGGACGACTATGACTTTCTAGTCGAAATAATTGATCAGTTACTTCATATAACGGGGGAAGACGAAGATCATCCGCTGAATGGGTTACTGGAGATTATTTCTGACTGGGTTGAAACCTATGATCTGGAGTGTCGGCGCATGCCTGAGCACAACGACTGATCGTATGCCAGCCAATGTAGGAGCAAGCTCGCTCCTACATTGGTTGAGGGGTTACGACGAACAACTAATCTCCAAATGCTTGCCCCAATCCGGCGGCCGCTGCGCGTACTGCTCCATCCCGGACTGTTCCTCAAAAGGTGTGCTCAGCACTTCATGCAGCCGTCGCACCTCGCTGTAATCCCCGGATTCGGCAGCAGTGATGGCGTTCTGCGCCAGGTAGTTGCGCAGGATGTACAGCGGGTTCACCGCGTGCATCCGCTCGCGGCGCTGTTCCTGGCTGTAATCCCCGTCCCGCTCTACGCGAGCCTTGTACAGGTCGGCCCAGGCATCAAATCCGGCCATGTCGACAAAATCATCGCGCAACTTCGCCACGGCCAGTGCTGCTGATTCATCCCCAAGGCGGCGGAAGAACAGGGTGTAATCCACGCCGCTGTTCTGCATCAGCTTCAGCAGGCGCTCCACCAACGCTTGGTCATCGTCTTCGGCGGTGGTCAGCCCCAACCGGCGGCGCATCAAGTCCAGGTAATTCGCCTGATACAACGGCAGATACAGGCCAAGCGCTTCCTTCAACGCATCCACACTGATGAACGGCGTCAACGCCTGCGCCAATGCGCTGAGGTTCCACTGCCCGATTGGTACCTGATTGCTGAAGGAGTAGCGCCCTTCATGATCGGAATGGTTGCAGATGAAGTGCGCGTCAAAGTCATCGAGGAATGCAAACGGCCCGAAGTCGAAGGTGATGCCCAGGATCGACATGTTGTCGGTGTTCATCACCCCATGGCAAAAGCCGTACGCCTGCCACTTGGCAATCAACTCGGCGTTGCGCTCGACGATCTCGCGGAACATCGCCAGGTACGGCTCAGGCTGCTCACGGCATTCTGGGTAGTGCAGGTTCAGCACGTGCTCAGCCAACAGCGCCTGTTGCTCGGGCTTTTTGGTGTAGTAGAAATATTCGAAATGCCCGAAGCGGATGTGGCTCGGCGCCATGCGCAAGACCATCGCGCCACGTTCCTGCTTCTCACGCCACACCGGGGTGTCGGAGCCGATCACGCAAAGGGCACGGCTGCTCGGGATGCCCAGCGCATGCAGGGCTTCGGACGCGAGGAACTCGCGGATCGAAGAGCGCAGCACCGCGCGCCCGTCGCCCATGCGCGAGTAGGGCGTCTGCCCGGCGCCCTTGAGGTGCAGGTCCCAATGCTCGCCAGCGGCGTTGTACACCTCGCCCAGCAACAACCCGCGACCATCACCGAGTTGCGGCGTGTAGCCGCCGAACTGATGCCCGGAGTAGACCATCGCCCGTGGCTCCGCCTCCGCCCACAGCTTGTGCCCGCCGAACAGCTCGGCAAATACCGGCGTCTCGGCCACGGCCGGGTCGAGGTCGAGCAGGGCCATGGCGGCCTTGCTCGCCACGACCAGGCGCGGGGCGTCGAGGGGTTCGGGCAGTACGTGGGTTGAGAACGCGTCGCCCAAGCGTGCGAAACGGTTGTCGAAGGTCAGTTCGTCGAGGGCTTTCACCGGCCATCTCCAGCAGAATGTCCGAGCATTCTGCTGGGGATAGCGCGGTTAGTCGAGTTTGCTCGGCGGTGGTTCGGTGACGCCGCCGTCGTTGGCGGGCTTGGCCGGGCTATCGACTTCCACCAGTTTGTATTCCTGGCCGTGGAGGTTCTTGAGGTAGACCTCCATCTGGCGGAACGAGATGTTGATGTGGTGGTTCTTGAACTCGCGGTTGATAAAGCGGTTCACCTCGTCGATCACCGGGTTACGGTCACCGAGGTCGCGCACGTGCATGCGCAGTTCGTGGTCGAGGGTGCTTTCGCCGAAGTTGAGGAAGTACACATGGGGTTCGGGTTCTTTGAGGACGCGCGGGTTTTCCCGGGCGGCCTTGAGTAACAGTTCCTTCACCAGATCCAGGTCGGAGCCGTAGTCCACGCCCAGTTTCAGGGTGACGCGGGTGATGGTGTCGGTCAGCGACCAGTTGATAAGTTGCCCGGTGATGAACGTCTTGTTCGGGACGATGATGTCCTTGCGGTCGAAGTCGGTGATCGTGGTGGCGCGGATGCGGATCTTGCTCACCGTGCCCGACAGGTTGCCGATGGTGATGGTGTCGCCGATCCGCACGGGGCGTTCGAACAGGATCATGATGCCGGAGATAAAGTTGGCGAAGATCTCCTGCATGCCGAACCCCAACCCCACCGACAGCGCCGCCACCAGCCATTGCAACTTGTCCCAGCTCACGCCGAGGGTGGACAGCGTCGACACAAAGCCGACGCCGGCAATCACGTAGGACAGCAGCGTGGTGGTCGCGTACGCGCTGCCCTGGGCCAGGTCCAGCTTGGACAGCACCAACACTTCCAGCAAACCGGGCAGGTTGCGCGCCAGCGCGAAGGTGATGCCGACGATGATCGACGCCCCGAGCAAGTCGCCGATGCTGATGGGCACCATGCTGATATTGGCGCCGGTGCCGCTGGTGTATTCGTAGAGGGTCACGTTGTCTAGGTAGGAGAACACGGTGATGAGGTCTTTCCACACCCAGTACAGCGCCGCGATAAAGCCGCCGAGCAAGGCCAGGCGGATCAGGCGCATGGACTGTTCGTTGACCTGCTCGATGTCCAGGGTCGGCTCTTCGATCACGGCTTCGCCGTCGCCGGCTTCCTTGGCCGCCTGGCGTTTGGCCAGCGCACGCGCATAGGCCAGGCGTCGTGCGGCAACGCCCAGGCCGCGCACGAAGGTGGCTTCGATCACCAGCCAGAACATCAGCAGGTACAGGGTGTTAATCAGGCGGTCGCTGAGCTTGAGCGCGGTGTAGTAGTAGCCAAAACACACGGCGATAAACAGCGCGATGGGCAGGGCGGTGAACAGCACACCGACGGCTTTGCGGAACAGCGAGGCCTTTTCGTGGGCCGGGCTGTGCAGCAGCAGGCGGCCCAGCAGCCAGGCCATCAGCGCGTAGCACAGCAGCACCACGCCGATGCCCAGCACGTCGTCGGCCAGCGCCGCTGGTTGATGCTCGGCGATGGCCACTACGGCCACCAGCGCCAGCACCACCAGGCCGAGCTTGCGCACCCAGCCCTGGAGGAATTCGACCTGGGGTTTTTCCCAGCGGAAATGCAGTTCGGCCACGCCGCCGGGCGCGAGGATGCGGTAGGCGGTGTAGAACACCATCCATGCCTGGGCGATCTGCAACAGCGCCGCGCCGAGGTTGGCGTTCTGTCCACGGGCGTCGATCTGCAACGCATAGCCGCACAGCGCCAGGCCCAGGGACACCGGCATCGCCAGCAGGATATTGATGAGGATGGCCTGGGGCGTGTGCCACTGGCTGTCGCGCTTGAAGTGGCCGATGTCCTGGTGGACTTTGTTCAGGCGCTGATAGAGGTTCTTGCGCCGCCACAGCAGCGCGCCAATCAACAACAGCAGCGGCAGGAACAGCAGCGGGCGCTGGGTCAGGCCGTCGTACAACTCGCTGACGCTGGACGCCCAGGGCAGGGTGGTGACCTGCTTGCTCAGGTGCGCCGGCACGGTTTCCAGCCACTCGGTGTCCAGCGGCTTGTTGCTGGGGATCCAGAACATCTGCTCGTCAAGCGTCGCGCGCAGCGTGGTGGCGGTGCTCAGCAGCTGTTTCTGGTTGAGTTGCAGGGTGATGGATTCATTCAGCAGCGCGCTCAGCTCACGGCTCAGGCGCTCCAGCAGGTCGCTGCGGGTGATCGCCAGTTCCAGCAGGGTGCGGCGCAGTTGCGGGGTGACGTCTTCCGGCGCCTGGTTGGCCAGCAGGTTATCCACATAGGCGCTCGGCGAGTTAATCAGCTCCCTTTGCTGGTTGACCTCGAACTGGTACAGGCGAATGTTGGCGATGTCGTCCGCGAGGTCGCGGTCTACGGTGAGGCGCGGCAGGGCCTGCTTCTGTTTATAGAGGATCTTCGACAGCAGCAGGCTGCCCTTGAGCACGTTGATCTGCTCGTCCAGGGCGGCGTCGCTCTGGGTCACGGTGTCCAGTTGCTGCTTGGTTTGCAGGTTCTTCTGGGTCAAGTCGTTGAGGCGGTCGGTGCTTTTGAGCAGGTAGTCGGAGAGTTTCAGGTTGGCCGCGCTTTCGGTGGCGAGCAGGCTGCTGCCGCCGGCCTTTTGCGCTTCGATGGACTGTTGCGTCACCGTTTGTTGCGATTGCGCCAGGCGTTTCTGGTTGATAAGGGTTTGCAGGTCCTGGATCTCTTGTTCCAGGCGCGCGGTTTTTTCCACCACCAGGTCGTGCTGGCTGTTGCCCAGGTCTTGCAGTTGGCTGTTGCCGGCCAGTTCCTGGCGGCGCAACGGGATCAGGGCGTTGAGGGCGGCGAGTTCGGCGTTCAGTTGGTTGCGCTGGTCGCTGCTGAGGGTTTTACCGTTGTCTTTGCCGGCCTTGAGGATCGAATTGATCTGCAGGATGCGTGTCTGGCTGCTGCTGATTTCGGTCTGGGCGCGTTCGGGGCGGGTCTGGGCGGCGATGGTCAGGCTGTTGGCGTCGGCCAGGTCTTTTTGCAGGTCGCCTTGCTGGGTGGTGCGCTGCACCAGCAATTGCTCCAGCTGCGGCACCGGCAGGCTCGCATAGCGTTGGGCCACCGGGACGATTTTGGTGGCCTTGAGCCGGGTCAGCTCGCGCTGGTTTTCGACGGTCTGGCGCGGCGCGTCTTCGAGCTGGCGCTTGAGGTCCACCAGGCGCTGCTCGTAATCCTGCTTGTTGCCCAGGTAGGTCAGGGTCTGTTGCAGGACGTTCTGCAGCGCCTTCATATCGGCGTCAGGCAGCTTGCGGTCGGGCAGCTTGTCCAGGGATTGCTGGATAGCGTCGGCGCTGGGCGGGTCGGCCGCGTGGACGGTGCCGACACAAAGGGTCAGGCCCAGCAGGGCAGTGGCGAGGAACGTGCGCAGGATTGGCATTAGAGACCGGTCGTGCAAGGTGAAGAATCGGGGCGTTGTCGCCCCGCAGTTTAGAGGAAGAGTCCGGGGCCCGGGCGACTTCCTTCGGGGAATCTGACGCCCACCTTGCCGATCTTGTTCCCGTCCATGACCGCGACGGTCCAGATGGTGTTGTTCCACTCCACCTGGTCGCCGACGATGGGCGCGCCGCCGACTTTCTGGGTGATGAAGCTGCTCAGTGGCATATCCGGGTCGATGCCTTCCAGCTTCAGGCCGTACAGGGCGGAGACCGCGCCCAGCTGGGCGTCGCCTTCGAGAACGAAGTCACCGAAGAAGCGCAGGTCGAGGCCGCGTTGCGGTGCCTGGCTGAACAGTTTGCCCAGGGCTGGCAGGTTGTGTTCGTGGCCGATCACACAGAGCAGGTCGCCGACTTCCAGCACCGTACTACCCGACGGATGGAGCAGTTGCTGGCCACGGAACAGCGCGGCGATCCGCGTGCCTTCGGGCATTTTCAGTTCGCGCAGGGCGGCGCCGATGCACCATTTTTCGGCGCCGAGGCGGTAGACGAACAGCTCCCACTCGCTGGTGACGTGCACTTCCAGGGCCGCACGGGAGATGGGCGCCGGGTCCGGCGGCACGGTTACCTTGAGCAGCTTGGCCACCCACGGCAGGCTGGTGCCCTGCACCAGCAGCGAGACCAGCACGATAAAGAACGCCAGGTTGAAGTACAGCTGCGCATGGGGCAGGCCGGCCATCAGCGGGAACACCGCGAGAATGATCGGCACCGCGCCGCGCAAGCCTACCCAGGCGATAAAGCCTTTTTCGCGGCCATGGAACGCCTTGAACGGCAGCAAGCCGACGATCACCGACAGCGGCCGCGCAAACAGGATCATCCACAACGCCAGGCCCAGGGCCGGCAGGGCAATCGGCAGCAAGTCATGGGGCGTGACCAGCAGGCCCAGCACGAGGAACATGCCGATCTGTGCCAGCCAGGCCATGCCGTCGAGCATATGCAAAATGCCATGACGGCTGCGCACCGGGCGGTTGCCGATCACCAGGCCGCACAGGTATACGGCGAGGAAGCCGCTACCGTGCAGGGCGTTGGTCACGGCGAAGACGAACAGGCCGCCGGCGATCACCAGGATCGGGTACAGGCCGGTGGCCAGGTTGATGCGGTTGACCATTTGCAGCATCAGCCAGCCGCCGCCCAGGCCGACGACGCCGCCGATGCCGAACTCGCGCACCAGGTGCGTCAGCAGGCTCCAGTGCAGGCCGGTCTGGCCGCTGGCGAGCATGTCGATCAGGGTGACGGTGAGGAACACCGCCATCGGGTCGTTGCTGCCGGATTCGATTTCCAGGGTGGCGGTCACCCGTTCGTTGAGGCCCTTGCCGCCGAGCAGCGAGAATACGGCTGCGGCGTCGGTTGAGCCGACAATCGCGCCGATCAGCAAACCCTGGATGATATTCAGGTCGAACAGCCAGGCCGCGGCCATGCCGGTGAGGCCGGTGGTAATCAACACCCCCACCGTGGCCAGCGACAACGCCGGCCAGAGTGCCACGCGAAAACTCGCTACCCGGGTGCGCAGGCCGCCGTCGAGCAGGATCACCGCCAGTGCGAGGTTGCCCACCAGGTAGGCGGTCGGGTAGTTGTCAAAGATGATGCCGCCGCCATCGACGCCGGCGACCATGCCCACGGCCAGGATAATCACCAGGATCGGGATACCCAGGCGGGACGAAAGAGAACTCACCAGAATGCTCGCACTCACCAGCAACGCGCCGATCAAGAACAGGCTGTTGATGGTCGTCGCATTCAAAGGCAGTACTCCATGGGCAAACAAGACGGGGCGCAAACTGACCATGCAGTCTGCGTGCCAGCGATTCTAACCTGTTGAATTGCTGCGCTGTCAAAAAGCTTTTGCAGGTTGGCGAAGATCCAATGTGGGAGCGGGCTTGCTCGCGAAAGCGGTGTGCCAGTCAATGCATCTGGCGACTGATACACCGC
>NZ_JANLGL010000238.1:0-7733 GCF_024655625.1 Pseudomonas sp. 18.1.10 | reverse complement strand
GTGTCAGTCGGCACATTTGGCACTGATACACCGCATTCGCGAGCAAGCCCGCTCCCACATTCGAATGTCTTTGATTTGAGAGTTGTGTCTCTTTTTGGAGATTAGGCGATGCCCAGGGCCACCATCTTCTTGTACAACGTCGACCGCCCCAGCCCCAACCGCTTGGCCGCCTCCACCACATTCCCCCCGCAAGCCGCCAACGCCGCCGCAATGATCTGCCGATCAAACCGCTCCCGTGCCGCGCTGAAGCTTTCGCCCTCTACCGCCGCCACCGCACTGCGCGCGACCGGGGTAAAGGTGCCGATAGCCGCACGAATCTCCCCGGCATTCAACACCAGGTCATCACTCAACAACGCCGCCCGCTCCAGCACATTGCGCAGCTCGCGGATATTTCCCGGCCACGCATGTTGCGCCAGCAGCGCCAGGGCCTCGCGGTCCAGTTCGTGCTGGCTGCGCAGTTCCTCAAGGATTGCCTCGCTCAGCGCCGGGATATCTTCCAGGCGCTCACGCAGCGGCGGCACCTGGATCGGCAGCACGTTCAGGCGGTAGTACAAGTCTGCACGGAACTCACCGCGCTTGATCGCCGCTTCCAGGTCCATGGACGTGGCCGCGATCACCCGCACATCACTGTGGAGCATTTCGTTGGAGCCTACCGGTTCGAATTCCTTTTCCTGCAACACTCGCAGCAGTTTGCTTTGCAGCGGCAGGGGCATATCGCCGATTTCATCGAGGAACAGCGTACCGCCCTGGGCGATCTGGAACTTGCCGGGACGGCCCTTGCGGTCGGCGCCGGTAAACGCGCCCGGCGCGGTGCCGAAGAATTCGGCTTCCAGCAGGTCGGCGGGAATCGCTGCGCTGTTGACGCTGACAAACGCCTTGTGTGCACGGGGTGATGCGCCGTGGATCGCCTGGGCCAGCAGTTCCTTGCCGGTGCCGGTTTCCCCCAGCAACAGCACCGGCGACTCGGCGCTGGCACTGCGGCGTGCGCGGCGTTTGACTTCGAGGCTGGCGGCGCTGGTGCCGATAAAATGCGCGAAGTTGTATTTGCTCTGCCGCGAACGCAGCAACGAGCGGGTCGAGGCCAGTTCCTGCTGCATACTCAGGTAGCGTTCGATCAGCGGCGACAGGTTGCGCAGCTCATCAAACAGGGCAAAACCAATCGCGCCGATCACCGCGCCGGCATCGTTGTGGATCGGCAGGCGCATCACCACCAACGGACCTTTGGGCGTGTCCTGGATGTCCAGCAGGATCGGCAGGTCGGTGCGCACTACCTGGCGCAACAGGCTATTGGAAATCACCTTTTCGCACGGCTGGCCGATGGCTTCGTCGGCGCTTTTCAGGCCAAAGCGCTTGGCGTAGCGCTCGTTCATCCAGACGATATTGGCGTCGCGATCGACAATCACCGTGCCTTCGCTGGACTGCTCGATGATCTCGAACAGCGACTGGATGGCCAGGCCGCGCACCTGTTGGTAGTCCTTGAGGTTTTCGCTGGTGTTCATGCTTATGCCGCCAACACAAAATGGGAGTGGGAGTGCGGTCCTGTGGGAGCTGGCTTGCCTGCGATGGCGGTCTGTCAGTACCGAATATATTGACTGATACACCGCTATCGCAGGCAAGCCAGCTCCCACAGGGGAGACGCGTTTACAGGGGGATATTGGCGGCGGCCAGCAGCTCTTGGGTGTAGGCGTGCTGGGGGGCTTCGAATACCTGATGACTCGCCCCAGCCTCCACCACCTTGCCCTCCTTTATCACAATCATGTCGTGCGCCATCGCCCGCACCACCGCCAGGTCATGGCTGATAAACAGGTAGGTCAGGCCGTATTTCTCCTGCAACTCGCGCAACAGCGCTACCACCTGCTTCTGCACCGTGCGGTCGAGGGCCGAGGTCGGTTCGTCCAGCAGCATCAGCGCCGGCTTAAGCACCAGGGCGCGGGCGATGGCGATGCGTTGGCGCTGGCCGCCGGAGAATTCGTGGGGGTAGCGGTGGCGGCTGGCGGGGTCGAGGCCGACGTCCTTGAGCACCTGGATCACTTGTGCATCACGGTCCTCCAGGCTGCACGGCGCGTGCACTTCCAAGCCTTCGCTGATGATCTGCTGCACCGACATGCGCGGGCTGAGGCTGCCATAAGGGTCCTGGAACACCACCTGCATCTGTTTGCGCCACGGGCGCATCTGCTGGTGGTTGAGCGGGTCGAGGGCGGTGCCCTGGAAGCGGATGCTGCCGGTGGAATCCAGCAGGCGCAGGATCGCCTGGCCCAGGGTGGACTTGCCCGAGCCGGACTCGCCGACAATCCCCAGCGTCTTGCCGCGCTGCACACTGAGGCTGATGCCGTCCACTGCGCGCAGATAGGTCTTGCGCCGGAACAAACCGCCGCCGAGGGGGAATTGCACGCTCAAATCGTCAACCTGCAACACCGTTTCACGCGCATCGCTGCACAGCACGTCACCCGAGGGTTCGGCGTCCAGCAGCAGGCGGCTGTACGGGTGCTGCGGCGCGGTGAACAAGGTCTGGCAGTCGGCCTGTTCGACGATCTCGCCGGCATGCATTACACACACACGCTGGGCAATGCTGCGCACCAGGTTGAGGTCGTGGCTGATGAGCAACAGCGACATGCCCAGGCGCTGTTGCAGGGACTTGAGCAGCAGCAGGATCTTGCGCTGCACCGTCACGTCCAGCGCGGTGGTGGGTTCGTCGGCGATCAGCAACTCGGGCTCGCAGGCCAGGGCTATGGCGATCATCACCCGTTGGCGCTGGCCACCGGAAAGTTGATGGGGGTAGGCCTTGAGGCGTTCCTGGGGTTTCTGGATGCCCACCAGGTCGAGCAGTTCAAGGATGCGCGCCTGCGCCGCCTTGCCGCCCAGGCCCTTGTGCAGCAGCAGGGTTTCGCCGATCTGCTTTTCGATGCTGTGCAGCGGGTTGAGGGAGGTCATCGGCTCCTGGAAGATCATCGCGATGCGGTTGCCGCGCAGTTTCTGCAAGGTGCCGGCCGAGGCGCCCACCAGTTCCTCACCGCGATAGCGGATGGAACCGGTGGTCAACGTGCCGGCCTCGGGCAGCAGTTGCAGGATCGAATGGGCGGTCACCGACTTGCCCGAGCCCGACTCGCCCACCAGCGCCAGGCACTCGCCGGGGCGCACGTCCAGGCACAACTTGTTCACCACGGTCTGGCCGTTGAAGGCGACGCTGAGGTCGCGGATCTCGATCAGGTTCATATGCAGTCACTCATGAGCGGGGGTCGAAGGCGTCACGCAGCGCCTCGCCAATAAAGACCAGCAGCGACAGGATCAGCGCCAAGGTGAAAAACGCCGTCAGGCCCAGCCACGGCGCTTGCAGGTTCTGCTTGCCCTGGGCGATCAGCTCGCCCAGGGATGCGCTGCCGGCGGGCATGCCGAAGCCGAGGAAATCCAGGGCGCTCAACGTGGAAATCGCCCCGGTCAAGATAAACGGCAGGTAGCTCAAGGTGGCGGTCATGGCATTCGGCAGGATATGCCGGCGGATGATCTTGCCGTCGCCCAGACCCAAGGCCCGCGCGGCCTTGACGTATTCCAGGTTGCGCCCGCGCAGGAACTCGGCGCGCACCACGTCCACCAGGGCCAGCCAGGAAAACAGCGCCATGATCCCCAGCAGCCACCAGAAATTCGGCTCGACAAAGCCCGAGAGGATGATGAGCAGGTACAGCACCGGCAGCCCGGACCACACTTCCAGCACGCGCTGGCCGATCAAATCCACCCAGCCGCCGTAATAGCCCTGCAACGCACCGGCGGCGATGCCGATGGCCGCGCTGATCGCGGTGAGCGCCAGGGCAAACAGGATCGACACCCGCGCGCCAAAGATCACCCGCGCCAACACGTCCCGCGACTGGTCGTCGGTGCCCAGCCAGTTCACCGCCGAGGGCGGGCTGGGGGCAGGGCGGGTCAGTTCGTAGTTGGGCGTGTCGTCGCTGAACGGGATCGGCGGGAACAGCATCCAGCCGCCGTCCTGCTCGATCAGCTTGCGCACGTAGTCACTGCGGTAATCGGCCTGGAACGGCAACTGGCCGCCAAACTGCTGCTCGGTGTAGCGCTTGAACACCGGGAAATACAGCTCGTTCTTGAAGCTCAGCACCAACGGCTTGTCATTGGCGATCAACTCGCCGCCGAGGGTGAGGATGAACAGGCCGATAAACAGCCACAGCGACCACCAGCCGCGACGGTTCTTCTTGAAACGTTCGAAACGCCGACGGGCCACGGGAGACAGGTTAAGCATCAGGCGTTCCTCGCGGCGAAGTCGATACGCGGGTCCACCAGGGTGTAGCAGAGGTCACCGATGAGTTTTATCAAGAGGCCGAACAGGGTGAAGATAAACAGCGAACCGAACACCACCGGATAGTCCCGCGAGACCGCCGCTTCGTAGCTCATGCGGCCCAGGCCATCGAGGGAGAAAATCACCTCGATCAGCAGGGAGCCGGCAAAGAACACGCTGATGAATGCCTGGGGAATGCCCGAGATCACCAGCAGCATGGCGTTGCGGAACACATGGCCGTACAGCACGCGGCGCTCGCTGAGGCCCTTGGCGCGGGCGGTGACCACGTACTGACGGGTGATTTCGTTGAGGAACGAGTTTTTCGTGAGGATGGTCAGCGTGGCGAAACCGCCGATCACCAGGGAGGTCACCGGCAGCACCAGGTGCCAGAAGTAGTCGGCGATCTTGCCCACGGTGCTCAGTTCTTCGAAGTTCTCCGAGACCAGCCCGCGCACCGGGAACCAGTTAAGCGAGGTGCCGCCAGCGAAGACCACGATCAAGAACATCGCAAACAGGAACGCCGGCATGGCATAGCCGATGACGATCGCGGTGCTGCTCCACACGTCAAAGCTGCTGCCGTGGCGCACTGCCTTGCGAATCCCCAGGGGGATCGACACCAGGTAGGTAATCAACGTGGCCCACAAGCCGAGGGAGATGGTCACCGGCATCTTTTCCAGGATCAGGTCGATCACCGTCTTGCCGCGAAAGAAGCTGTTGCCGAAATCCAATTGCGCGTAGCTGGTGAGCATCAGCCACAGGCGTTCCGGCGCGGGCTTGTCGAAGCCGTATTGTTTTTCGATGTCCTTTATCAGCTTCGGGTCCAGGCCTCGGCTGGCGCGGGAGCCGCCTGTGATGCCGTCACCGCCCGAGCCGCCGACCGCGCCGCCGCCGATGCCTTGCAGGTGGGCGATGGCTTGTTCCACCGGCCCGCCGGGGGCGGCCTGGACGATGACGAAGTTGACCAGCAGGATAATCACCAGCGTGGGGATGATGAGCAGCAGGCGCCGTACGATATAAGCAAACATCAGTGGCTGCCTCCGCGTTTTTGCATCTGCTCATTGGTCAGCGGCGTGGGGCTGATTTCCCACCAGCTTTCCAGGGCCTCATCGTTCTTTGCCTCGACGGCCGGGCGGCCGAAGCGGTTCCACCACGCGGCGGACGTGCCGGGCGGGTAGTAGTTGGGAATCCACAGGTAGTTCCATTGCAGCACCCGGTCCAGGGCGTGGGCGTAGGTGAGCATCTGCGCCTGGGTGTTGGCCTTGACCAGGCCTTTGACCAGGGTATCGACGGCCGGGTCCTTGAGGACCATGTAGTTGTTGGCGCCGGGATCGAACGCGGCGTCGGAGCCGAAATAGTTGTACAGCTCCATCCCCGGCGAGGTGGTGACCGGGAAGCCGATCACGATCATGTCGTAGTCGCGCGCCATCATGCGGTTGACGTATTGCGAGGGGTCGATGCGGCGGATATTCAAGGTGATGCCGATCTGCGCCAGGTTGCGTTTGTACGGCAGCAACAGGCGTTCCAGGCCGTTCTGGGTGTTGAGGAAGGTGAACGCCAGTGGCTCGCCCTCGGCGTTGACCAGCCGGTCGCCGTCCGGTTTCCAGCCGGCTTCTTCCAGCAGGGCCAGGGCTTGTAGCTGCTTGTCGCGGATCATGCCGCTGCCGTCGGTGACCGGGGCCTTGAACACTTGCGTGAAGACCTCGTCGGGAACCTGCCCGCGCAAGGGTTCGAGGATCGCCAGTTCCTCTGGCGTCGGCGGTTGGCTGGCGGCCAGCGGGCTGTTGGAGAAGAAGCTCTGCTGGCGGATGTACATGTTGCGCATCATCTGCCGGTTGGCCCATTCGAAGTCCCACAGCATCGCCAGGGCCTGGCGCACGCGGCGGTCCTTGAACATCGGTTTTTGCACGTTGAACACGTAGCCCTGGGCCGGTTGCGGCGCCTCTTTGGCCAGGTGCGCACGTTGCAGGCGGCCATCGTCGAGGGCCGGGCCGTTGTAGCCGATGGAATAGCCAGTGGCGGAAAACTCGCGGTTGAAGTCATAGGCGCCGCCGCGCAGGACCTGGCGCGCCACTTCGGTGTCGCCGAAGTATTCCAGGCTCAGGTGATCGAAGTTGTACAGGCCACGACTGACGGGCAGGTCCTTGCCCCACCAGTCGGGGTCGCGGGTAAAGGTGATGGTGCTGCCGGAGTCGATCTTGCTGATCTTGTACGGGCCGCTGCCCAGGGGTATCTCGTAGCCGCCGCCGTTGGCGAAGTCGCGGGTTTTCCACCAGTGTTCGGGGAGCACCGGCAGGGTGGCGAGGTCGAGGGGCAGGGTACGGTTTTCGTTGCTGGAGAAATCGAAGCGCACTTGGCGCTCGCCTTCGACTTCGACGTGCTTGACGTCGGCGAACAGCGTGCGAAAGCCCAGGCGGCCCTGGGTCATCAGCAGGTTGTAGCTGTAGCGCACGTCTTCGGCGGTGATCGGCGTGCCATCGGCGAAACGCGCCTTGGGGTTGAGGAAGAAGCGCAGTGACAGGCCATCCTCGGCGCGTTCCATCTTCTCGGCGACCAGGCCGTAGACCGTATAAGGCTCATCCAGGGAGCGCTGGGCCAGGGGCGAATAGAGCCAGCCGTCGACCTGGGACACGCCGATGCCTTTGTCGATATACGGCAGCACATGGTCAAAACGCCCGATCTCGATGGCCGAGCGCTTCAGGCTGCCGCCCTTGGGGGCGTTGGGGTTGACGTAGTCGAAATGGTGGAAGCCAGCGGGGTACTTGGCCGGTTCGCCGTACACGGTGAGGTACGGCTGCGGCGCCGCGAGCACGGCGGTGCTGGTCAATAGCAGGGAAGCAGTAAGCAGTCTTAGAAAAGCCAATCGCATTATCAGCCTTGAGCGCCGGGTGAACAGGAATAGGGATTTGTACGCTAACGGCTTCCGTGTCGCCAGTCGTCACATGCACAACGGCCCACCAAAAGGCGGGCCGTTGTTTATAGCATCAGCGCAGACTGGATCAGTCCTGGCGGCTGGTGACTTCCAGCAGGTGGTAGCCGAACTGGGTTTTCACCGGGCCTTGCACGGTGTTGACCGGGGCGCTGAAGACGACGGTGTCGAATTCCTTGACCATCTGGCCTGGGCCGAAGGAGCCGAGGTTGCCGCCGTCGCGGCTGGATGGGCAGCTGGAATTGGCTTTGGCGATTTCTGCGAAATCAGCGCCGCCTTCGATTTGGGCCTTGAGTTCGTTGCACTTGTCTTCAGTGGAAACGAGGATGTGACGGGCGGTGGCTTTGGCCATGGGGAGGATCTCCTTGGGGTAAAAAGGGGGAGCGTACCGGATTCAGGCGGTTATTTGTTGGCAAAGTTCCGCTGGGGGGATTGGGTGTATATCCATTTCTTCGGTAACGGCGGCTTAGGGTTCCGCCCTTACGGCGGGTCACTTTGGAAAAGAGCCCCAAAGTAACCAAAGGG
>NZ_JANLGL010000237.1:0-7784 GCF_024655625.1 Pseudomonas sp. 18.1.10 | reverse complement strand
CACATTTGACCGCATTCCACAGTTGGAACACGGTCGAATGTGGGAGCGGGCTTGCTCGCGAATGCGGTAGATCAGGTGCCGACCGCCACCAGGCTCAACAACTGCCCATCCGCCACCACAAACTGCCCCATCAGCTCCGTGCCATAACCCCATTCACGGGACAGATCCGTCAGCAAGCGCAAGCGCACAGCCCCCGACTCATGCCACTCCACCACCTCGGCATGCTCAAAATAAAAGCGCTTCTGCACAATCGGGTAGAGCGCCTTGAACAAACTCTCCTTGGCCGAAAACGTCAGCGTCACCAGCAACGCGTGCTGTTCACGCGGCACCTCGGCCATGCGCGTGAGCTCGGCGGCCGTGAGTATTTCCCCCGCCAGGCGCTCCGCGCGGTCCAGCGGCATCACATTCTCCAGGTCCATGCCCAGCCCGCGCCATTGCGCCTTGTGCCCGACAATCGCCGCCGCATGCCCGGTGCTGTGGGTGATGGAGCCGCTGATATGCCCAGGCCACACCGGTGCGCGGTCATCCCCGATGGCGGGGATGCAGTCGAGCTGATCCAGTTGTTGCAACGCCGCCCGCGCGCACAGGCGACCGGCCAGGAATTCGGCCTGGCGCTTGGCCACTGAGCGCTGGATGCTCGGCGGTGGCGGCACGGCGCTGCGTTGGAAGTCGCCATCGGCCAGCAAGGCCGGGTCGAAACGGGTGCTGAGCAGCACCGTGCCGGGCAAGGGTTCGGGCAGCGGCCAGTGGGCGTCGAGTGGGGTGCAGCAAGCGGGTAGGCGAGTCATGGGCGCTATTTTGCCGAGTTGATAGGCCAGAGGATAGCCCGCTGTTCAGGGGGAGTTCAGGGGCGCCTGCGTAGTCTGGCTTCAACAGCCAAACGCGTAGAGGTAAGCACCGTGACTGCGATGAAAAAGCTGATGTTGGCGTTAACCATGCTCAGTGCCACCTCCGGGGCCCAGGCCGTCGATGGCTTCTTTCCGGCATTTGGCAGCGAGAAGACCAAGAAATCCAGCACGCTGATCCAGCGTGTCAGCGTCGAAAACGCCGGTAGCCAGCCCACGCCGTGGGGCCAGTCCCTGGGCTTTAACGCCCCACAGCCGGCCTATCGCACCGGCTACGCACACCTGGTTGGCCACTACAATGGCACTAAACTGCGCCCGCAAGACCTGCAGGGCCGCTATGATATCCCTCTGTCGGACAGTTGATTTGCTTTGGAGAGCCTTATGAAATTGCTGGTGGTGGAAGATGAGGCGCTGCTGCGTCATCACCTGTTGACCCGCCTGACCGACAGCGGACACGTGGTTGAAGCCGTGGCCAATGCCGAAGAGGCGCTGTACCAGACCGGCCAATTCAACCACGACCTGGCGATCATCGACCTGGGCCTGCCCGGCATGGGCGGCCTGGACCTGATCCGCCAGTTGCGCACCCAGGCCAAGACCTTTCCGATCCTGATCCTCACCGCGCGCGGCAACTGGCAGGACAAGGTCGAAGGCCTCGCCGCCGGCGCCGACGACTACGTGGTCAAGCCGTTCCAGTTCGAAGAGCTGGAAGCGCGCATGAACGCCTTGCTGCGCCGCTCCAGCGGGTTTACCCAGTCCACCATCGTGGCCGGGCCGTTGATGCTCGACCTCAACCGCAAGCAGGCGTCCCTCGACGAGCAACCGCTGGCGCTGACGGCCTACGAATACCGCATCCTCGAATACCTCATGCGTCATCACCAGCAGGTGGTCGCCAAGGACCGCCTGATGGAGCAGCTCTATCCCGATGACGACGAGCGTGATCCAAACGTCATTGAAGTGTTGGTCGGGCGCCTGCGCCGCAAACTGGAGGGCCCGGCGGGGTTCAAGCCGATCGACACCGTGCGCGGCCTGGGCTACCTGTTCAATGAGCGCTGCCGTTGATTCGCTCGCTACGCGTGCGCCTGATGCTGGCGGCCGCCACCCTGGCCGTGCTGTTTATGCTCGGCCTGCTGCCGGCCATGCAAGGCGCGTTCAGCCTGGCGTTGCAGGATTCCATCGAGCAGCGCCTGGCGTCGGACGTCACTACGCTAATCTCGGCCGCCCGCGTGGAAAACAACCGCCTGCTGATGCCGGCGCAGTTGCCCGACGAACGTTTCAACCTCACTGACAGCCGCCTGCTCGGTTATATCTACGACCGCGAAGGCCACTTGGTGTGGCGCTCGCGGGCGACCAAGGAAGAAAACATCAACTACAAGCCGCGCTACGACGGGCGCGGCAATGAGTTTGCGCGGATTCGCGAGGCCAATGGCCAGGAATTCTTTGTCTATGACGTGGAGGTCAAGCTGCTCGGCGGCAAGAGCGCGGCGTTCAGTATCGTCGCCCTGCAGCCGGTGCGTGAGTACCAGCTGACCCTCGAAGGCCTGCGGGAAAACCTCTACCTGGGGTTCGGCGCGGCCTTGCTGGTGCTGCTGACGTTGCTGTGGCTGGGCCTGACCTGGGGCCTGCAAGCCTTGCGGCGCTTGAGCCAGGAGCTGGACCAGATCGAAGGCGGCACCCGCGAGAGCCTCTCCGAAGAACACCCGCGTGAATTGCTGCGCCTCACTGGCTCCCTCAACCGCTTGCTCGCCAGCGAGCGCGAGCAACGGGCGCGTTATCGCGATTCCCTGGATGACCTGGCCCACAGCCTGAAAACCCCGCTCGCCGTGTTGCAGGGCGTCAGCGAAGACATGGCCCAGCGCCCCGAAGACCGCGATCAGGCCTGGGTGCTGCAATCGCAGATCGAGCGCATGAGCCAGCAGATCAGCTATCAATTGCAGCGCGCCAGCCTGCGCAAAAGCGGCCTGGTGCGCCATCAGGTGCGCCTGGAACCGGTGCTGCAAAGCCTCTGCGACACGTTGGACAAGGTCTACCGCGACAAGGGTGTCACGGTGGCCTTTGACTTGCCGGACGAGTGTTATGTGCCCATCGAGAAGGGCGCCTTGCTGGAAATGCTCGGCAACCTGCTGGAAAACGCCTATCGCCTGTGTTTGCGCGAAGTGCGCATCCGCCTGGTGGAAAGCCTCGAAGGCAGTGAGTTATGCATCGAGGATGATGGGCCGGGCGTACCGCCGGACCAGCGGGCGCGGATTCTGCAACGGGGCGAGCGGTTGGACCGTCAGCATCCGGGGCAGGGGATCGGGTTGGCGGTGGTCAAGGACATCATAGAAAGCTACGGCGCGCGACTGACCTTGGGGGATTCGCCGTTGGGTGGGGCGGCGTTCAAGATTCATTTTCCGGCGGTTTGATCTTTATTGCCTGTGCTGGCCTCATCGCAGGCAAGCCAGCTCCCACACTTGAATGCATTCACACATCAAAAATGTGGGAGCGGGCTTGCCCGCGAAGAGGCCCGCCCAGCCAACACCCCTCTAACTCTCCTGCGCCCGATACGCCCCTGGCGTCACCCCCGTCCACTTCTTGAACGCCCGGTGAAACGCCGACGGCTCGGAAAACCCCAACTGCTCGGCAATCTCCTGCAACGACAAATTCGCCCGGCCCAAGTGATAGATGGCGATGTCCCGCCGCAACTCATCCTTGAGCGCCTGAAAGCTGGTGCCTTCTTCGCGCAAGTGCCGGCGCAGGGTCTGGGGGCTGATGTGCAGGTGCTGGGCAACCGCTTCCAGATCCGGCCAGGGCGTGCGGTCGCGGCTGAGCAAGCGGCGCAGTTGGCTACTCAAGCTGTCGCCTTCGTCCGGCCGCGACAGCAGGTCGGCCGGTGAGCGCTCCAGGAAGTGCTTGAGCGTGCGTTCATCCTGCAACAGCGGCAGGCTCAGGTAGCGCGCGGGAAACACCAGGCTGCTGTGCGGTGCGCCGAATTCCTGGGCGCAGGGAAACAGCAGGTCGTATTCGCTGGCATGGGCCGGCATCGGATAGCTGAACGTGGCCTGGTGCAGGCGGATGCGCTGGCCGATCAGCCAGCTGCCGAGGCGATGCCAGATCACCAGCAGGCATTCGCTGAGGAAATGATCCGGGTCCCACAGGTGTGAGTCGTCCAGGCTCAAGCGGGCCATGTCGCCTTCGCGCGTCAGCTGCCAGCGCGGGCCCTGCGGGAATAGGCTATAAAACAATAAGCCGCGTTCCAGCGCCTTCTCCAGCGTGCGGCAGTGGATCAGCGCATGGCACATCATCGCGAAGGTGCCGCGCTTGCTCGGGCCTTCGGCAAAGCCCAGGTATTCGTCATCCAGCCCCAGCCAGAGCATTTGCAGCAGCTGGGTGAATTGCTCCGGGGCAATGCGCGCGCGCGGTTCGCTCAGCAGTTCCGGGGTGATCCCCACCTGCTGCAACAGCCCCGAATAGTCGTAACCCGCCCGGCGCGCACCGCCGAGTGCGGCCCGGGCGTAGTGACTGGCGATGGTACGTTCACGCATGCGAAGGCCTCGTCCATGGAGTGGCGGATGTTAGCCACCGGCGGGTAGGGCGACAAGGCGGATATCCGCCAAATTGTAGGACGGGATTGGATGAGCGGGCGGAAATCCGCCACCTGATTCGGCACCCTGGAGGGCGCCTGAAAACCCGCAGCCCTGATGTCTAAAGGCCTTCAGGCGTTTTCAGAGAAGTGGCACGACGTTTGCGATAAGGATTACAGCGCAGGCCTGGACCTACAGGCTTCGCAAACAACAAATCCCTCCAGTGCAGGAGGGTTCGCAATTGAAGTGTCGTGGGCAATGGCGGATCTTTGCCACACGGGACGATTGAGGAATTTTGCAATGACGACTCGTCAGCCAATCTACAAATCCCTGTATTTCCAGGTGATCGTTGCCATCGTAATCGGCATTTTGCTCGGTCACTTCTACCCGGACACCGGCGTGGCCCTCAAGCCGCTGGGTGACGGGTTTATCAAACTGATCAAAATGGTCATCGCCCCGATCATCTTCTGCACCGTTGTCAGCGGCATCGCTGGCATGCAAAGCATGAAATCGGTGGGCAAGACCGGCGGCTACGCGCTGCTGTACTTCGAAATCGTTTCCACCGTAGCGCTGCTGATCGGCCTGATCGTGGTGAACGTTGTGCAACCGGGCGCCGGCATGCACATCGACGTAGCCACCCTGGATGCTTCCAAAGTCGCGGCCTACGTGACCGCCGGTAAAGACCAGAGCATCGTCGGCTTTATCCTCAACGTTATCCCGAACACCATCGTCGGCGCCTTCGCCAACGGCGACATCCTGCAAGTACTGATGTTCTCGGTGATCTTCGGTTTCGCCCTGCACCGCCTGGGTGCCTACGGCAAGCCGGTACTGGACTTCATCGATCGCTTCGCCCACGTGATGTTCAACATCATCAACATGATTATGAAGCTCGCGCCAATCGGTGCCCTGGGCGCCATGGCGTTCACCATCGGTGCCTACGGCGTTGGTTCGCTGGTGCAGTTGGGCCAGCTGATGATCTGCTTCTACATCACCTGCATCCTGTTCGTGCTGGTGGTGCTGGGCGGTATCTGCCGCGCTCACGGTTTCAGCGTAATCAAGCTGATCCGCTACATCCGTGAAGAGCTGTTGATCGTACTGGGTACTTCCTCCTCCGAATCCGCATTGCCACGCATGCTGATTAAGATGGAGCGTCTGGGCGCGAAGAAATCCGTAGTAGGCCTGGTGATTCCAACGGGCTACTCCTTCAACCTCGACGGTACCTCGATCTACCTGACCATGGCTGCCGTGTTCATCGCCCAGGCGACTGACACCCACATGGACATCACCCACCAGATCACCTTGCTGCTGGTGCTGCTGCTGTCCTCCAAAGGCGCTGCTGGCGTGACCGGTTCGGGCTTCATCGTACTGGCTGCCACCCTGTCGGCCGTAGGTCACCTGCCGGTTGCCGGTTTGGCGCTGATCCTGGGTATCGACCGCTTCATGTCCGAAGCCCGCGCACTGACCAACCTGGTGGGTAACGCCGTTGCCACCATCGTTGTGGCCAAGTGGGTCAAGGAACTGGACACCGACAAGCTGCAAAGCGAGCTGGCGTCAGGCGGTACCGGTATCTCGGAAACCCGCGAACTGGACGACCTGGGCGTGGCCGAAGGCCCTGCACCGACTGTCAAGTAAGGCGCTGATGGCGTGAACTGACGCCCACCGCTACGCACAAACGCCCCGACCTGTTCGGGGCGTTTGCGTTTCTGGCGGTTTTTTTGTTTTACAGTGAGTGAATCGGTTTTTTGTTGTAACGCCTGCTGGAGGTCTGATGGACAGCGTGGATCTGAATGTCTTGCGCAGCGTGCTCGAATGGCGCCGTGCCGGGCAGCGCGTGGTGTTGTACAGCGTGGTGCAGACCTGGGGCAGCGCACCGCGCCCACCGGGGGCGATGCTGGCCTTGCGCGGCGACGGGGTGGTGATCGGCTCGGTGTCCGGTGGTTGCATCGAGGATGACTTGATCGCCCGGCTGTACGACGGCCGACTGGCCGATGATGGGCCGCCCGTGCAATTGGTGACCTACGGTGTCACCCGCGATGAGGCGGCGCGCTTTGGCCTGCCGTGCGGCGGCACCCTGCGCCTGACCGAGGAGCGGGTGATTGAATGGGCGTGGGTGGCAGAGCTGCTGGCACGTTGCGAGGATCATCAGATGGTCGCGCGTGAGCTGAACCTGGCCACCGGCGAGGTGACGCTGGGCGCCGCCAGCAAGGCCGATGCGCTGACGTTCGACGGCGAACGCCTGCGCGCCATCTACGGCCCGCGCTGGCGCCTGCTGCTGATCGGCGCCGGTCAGCTGTCGCGCTATGTGGCGCAAATGGCGCGGCTGCTGGATTTCGAGGTGTTGATCTGCGACCCGCGCAGCGAGTTCGTCCACGGTTGGGAAGAACAGCATGGCCGCTTTGTGCCAGGGATGCCCGACGAAGCGGTGCTGACTATCCAGACCGATGCGCGCACGGCCATCGTCTGCCTGACCCATGATCCGCGCCTGGACGATATGGCGTTGCTCACGGCGCTCGACTCCGACGCGTTTTATATCGGCGCCCTCGGGTCGCGGGTCAACAGCCAGAAGCGGCGGGAAGACCTGGCGGCGCTGGGGTTGTCGGCGCAGGCGATTGCGCGTTTGCATGGGTCGATTGGGGTGTATATCGGCAGCCATACGCCGGCTGAGATTGCCCTGTCGTTGCTGGCGCAAATCGTGGCGATCAAGAATGGTGTGGCGGCGTGACGGTCACGGCAATTGTGCTGGCGGCGGGGCAGGGGAGCCGGTTCCGGGCTGAGGCGGGTCAGGATAAGTTGCTGGCGGATTGTGTGGGCCTGGACGGTGTGACGCGGCCGGTGATCGAGCAGGTGCTGCTGAGTCTGCCGGAGCGCATTGTGCGGCGCTGGGTGGTGACCTTGCCGGAGCGGCATGAAGTCATTCGGCTGGCCGAGGCCTATGGTTGCGAGGTGCTCCTGCTGGAATCCGCAGGCATGGGTGACAGCCTGGCGGCGGCGGTTGCGGCCAGTGGCTCGGCGGATGGTTGGCTGGTGCTGCTGGGGGATATGCCGTTCATTCGGTCGTCGAGTATTGAGCGGGTGATTGATGGCGTGAAGGCCGATGGCATCTGCGTGCCGGTGCAGGCGGGGCGGTACGGGCATCCTGTGGCGTTTGGCCGGGGGCTTGGGGCAGGGTTGATGGCCTTGATGGGTGATCGTGGAGCCAAGTCACTGTTTGCGCTGGCGGCGGTGCATGAGGTTGTAGTGGATGATCCCGGAGTGCTGTGGGACGTGGACGTGCCGCAATCGTTGACCTTCAAACCAATTTAAGTGTGGAGACAGTCTTATGTGGGAGCTGGCTTGCCTGCGATAGCGGTGTATCAGTGACAGATGAGCAAGCTGACCC
>NZ_JANLGL010000236.1:0-7922 GCF_024655625.1 Pseudomonas sp. 18.1.10 | reverse complement strand
GGCGGTGTGTCATTCAACCAAGCATTGACTGAACTACCGCATTCGCGAGCAAGCCCGCTCCCACAGGGGATTGGCAGTGTTTGAAAGATCACGTTCCAAATGGCAATTGAATGCCAAACAACACAACAATAAAAAAGATCCGAGGTGTTGCATGACCGAGTTAGCCGAACCGCAGATTCCTGCCGCACCCGCCATGGTGCGGCTGCCCCTCTTGCAACTGATTCTGGTAGGCCTGCAACACGTCTTGCTGATGTACGGCGGCGCCGTCGCCGTGCCCCTGATTATTGGCCAGGCCGCAGGCCTGAGCCGTGAAGAAATCGCCTTTCTGATTAACGCCGACCTGCTGGTGGCCGGTATCGCCACCATGGTGCAGTCGTTCGGCATCGGCCCGGTGGGCATTCGCATGCCAGTGATGATGGGCGCCAGTTTCGCCGCCGTCGGCAGCATGGTGGCCATGGCCGGCATGCCCGGGATCGGCTTGCAGGGGATCTTCGGCGCCACCATCGCCGCCGGGTTCTTTGGCATGGTCATCGCGCCGTTCATGTCCAAGGTCGTGCGCTTCTTCCCGCCCCTGGTCACCGGCACCGTGATTACGGCCATCGGCCTGTCACTGTTTCCAGTGGCCGTGAACTGGGCGGGCGGCGGCAGCGCGGCGGCCACCTTCGGCTCGCCGATCTACCTGGCGATTGCCGCGCTGGTCCTGGGCACCATCCTGCTGATAAACCGTTTCATGCGCGGCTTCTGGGTGAACATCTCGGTGCTGATCGGCATGGGCCTGGGCTACGTGCTGTGCGGTCTGCTCGGCATGGTCGACCTCAGCGGCCTGGCCCAGGCGCCGTGGGTGCAGGTGGTGACACCGTTGCACTTCGGCATGCCCAAGTTCGAGTTGGCGCCGATCCTGTCGATGTGCCTGGTGGTGGTGATTATCTTTGTCGAGTCCACCGGGATGTTTCTCGCGCTGGGCAAGATCACCGGCCAGGATGTCACTCCAAAAATGCTGCGCCGTGGCCTGCTGTGTGATGCCGGCGCATCGTTTGTCGCCGGGTTCTTCAACACCTTCACCCACTCGTCCTTCGCGCAGAACATCGGCCTGGTGCAGATGACCGGCGTGCGCTGCCGTTCGGTGACGATCATGGCTGGCGCGTTCCTGATCGTGTTGAGCCTGCTGCCCAAGGCCGCATACCTGGTGGCGTCGATTCCGCCGGCAGTGCTCGGCGGCGCGGCGATTGCCATGTTCGGCATGGTGGCGGCGACCGGGATCAAGATCCTCCAGGAAGCCGACATCGCCGACCGCCGCAACCAGTTGCTGGTGGCGGTGAGTATCGGCATGGGCCTGATCCCGGTGGTACGCCCGGAGTTCTTCGCGCAACTGCCGCTGTGGATGAGCCCGATTACCCACAGTGGCATTGCCATGGCCACCCTCAGCGCGTTGTCGCTGAATGTGCTGTTCAACATCCTCGGCGGCGCGGAACGCCCGCAAGTTGCCCACTCGCATTGATTCCTTCGTTAATTACAAAAACAAAAACAGACAGGGAACACCGACATGCACGCCATTCACCCGGGGCCGGCCACAAGCCGTGCCCCATTCTCGCCCCACGCGCTCTTTAACAGCGCACTTGAGCCAAGGCTTTGGAGCCAGTATTCTCCGCGCCCGCTCGAATCGACTCAAAAAAAAACAGCGAATGTAAAAGCTGACTGCAAGGCCAACTTATCCCGGCCTAATGTCTGCTGCCAAAGTGCGCAAACGTCCCTTGAATTCGACTGCATCCCATGCAGCCGACGGGGATTTTTTGGCTTTTTAAACACCTTGGCGCAGCTCTTGCTAAAAGCATTAAAGCTGACCGAACAGACGATTTTTGCAGCGAACCAAAAGGCGCCACACCAGAGCGCCTGCGTAGAAGAAAAACCACAAAACTTTAACTCGGGAGCAACCGAATGAAACCTATGTTCAAAGGCCTGATGCTGGCGGGATCCCTGCTGGCCGGTGGCCAAGCCGTGGCCGGTGACCTGCTGCAGTGGCAAAACAACAGCCTGACTTACTTGTGGGGCAAGAACTTCACCGTCAACCCACAGATCCAGCAAACCGTCACGTTCGAACATGCTGATGCCTGGAAGTACGGCGACAACTTCCTGTTTGTCGACCGCATCTTTTACAACGGCAAGGAAGATGGCAACGTCGGCCCAAGTACTTACTACGGCGAAATCAGTCCACGTTTGTCGTTCGGCAAGATCTTTAACCAAGACCTGTCCTTTGGCCCGATCAAGGACGTGCTGCTGGCCTTCACTTACGAGTTCGGCGAAGGCGACAACGAGTCGTACCTGTTCGGCCCTGGCTTTGACCTGAACGTGCCGGGCTTCGACTACTTCCAACTGAACTTCTACCAGCGCCAGACCGAAGGCAATCGCCCGGGCGATGGCGTCTGGCAGATCACCCCGGTATGGGCCTACACCCTGCCAGTGGGCAACTCCGACATCCTGATCGATGGCTTTATGGATTGGGTGGTGGACAACGACAAGAACGCCCGTGGCACTTACCACGCCAACCTGCACTTCAACCCGCAGGTCAAATATGACCTGGGCAAGGCGATGAACTGGGGCGCGAAGCAGTTGTATGTCGGTTTTGAATACGACTACTGGAAGAACAAGTACGGGATCGAAGATTCCGGTGCGTTCAAGACCAACCAGGACACGGCGAGCTTCCTGGTCAAGTACCACTTCTAACGGGCGGCGCCAGTCTCCTGTGGGAGCTGGCTTGTGTGGGAGCGGGCTTGCTCGCGAATGCGGTAGGTCAGTCGAAATACCTGTGACTGACACACCGTATTCGCGAGCAAGCCCGCTCCCACATTCAGACTGTGGGCAACCCCAAGAACCGGGTGATTTCATCGCGCTTGGCCAACGCATCCCGCCGCCCCAGCTCGATCAACTCGCTGCAATACCCCGCCTCGAACAGCAAGTAACTCAACACCCCCGCCCCGCTCGTCTTGGTCGCCCCCGGCCCGCGCAAGAACAGGCGCAACGCCGCCGGCAATTCCTGGCGATGCCGTGCCGCGATCTCATCGATGGGCTGGCTCGGCGCAATCACCAGCACTTCCACCGGCGCCAGGCCACGGGCCGCGCTGTCGGCCGGTTGGAAATGGCTGAACTGGTTGAGGCGCTCCAGCAGTTCGATATCACTTTCCAGGCTGTCAATAAACGTGCTGTTGAGCATATGCCCGCCGATCTGCGCCAGCGTCGGCTCCTGGCCGGTGAACGTGCGCTGCACAGCCGGCTCATTGCCACGTGGGTTGCCGCTGACGCCCACCACCAGCACCCGACTGGCGCCCAGGTGCAGGGCCGGGCTGATGGGCGCGGATTGGCGTACGGCGCCGTCGCCGAAGTATTCCTGGTCGAGTTTCACCGGGGCAAACAGCAACGGGATGGCCGAACTGGCGAGCAGGTGCTCAACCGACAATTGCGTGGGCACGCCGATACGCCGATGGCGCAACCAGGCGTCGATGGTGCCGCCGCCCTGATAGAAGGTCACTGCCTGCCCGGACTCATAACCGAACGCCGTCACCGCAACCGCATGCAGGTGCTTGTTGCGGATGGCCTCGTCGATACCGGCCAGGTGCAGCTTGTCCTTGAGCAACGCCTTCAGCGGCGTGCTGTTGAGCAGCGCCACCGGCACCTGCGAACCCAGCCCCAGCAAGCTGTGAATAAAGAAACGACCCGCCTGGCGAATCACCCCCGGCCAGTCACTGCGTAGCACCAAGTGGCTGCGAAAGCCCTGCCAGAAGGCCGTCAGGCGTTGGATCGCCGCGGTGAAATCCGTAGCCCCACTGGCCAGGCTGACGGCATTGATCGCGCCGGCCGAGGTGCCGACAATCACCGGAAACGGGTTGGGCGCCCCCGGTGGCAACAGCTCGGCAATCGCCGCCAACACCCCCACCTGATACGCCGCTCGCGCCCCACCGCCGGAAAGAATCAAGCCTGTAACCGGTTCAGCTGGGCGCATCGCGTCACTCCATGTGGGGAAAGGTCGGTCTTATTTTCGGCGTTTTTCGTACAACTTGGGCTCGCCCGGTGGCCGGCTCTTGAAGCGGCGATGGGTCCACAGGTACTGCTCGGGGCATTGGCGCACCGAGGCTTCGACCCACTGGTTGATGCGCAGGCAATCCGCTTCATCGCTTTCGCCCGGGAAGTCGGTCAACGGCGGATGGATCACCAGCCGGTAACCACTGCCGTCCGCCAGGCGCTCCTGGGTGAACGGCACCACCAACGCCTTGCCCAGCTTGGCGAACTTGCTGGTGGCCGGCACCGTGGCGGCCTGGATGCCGAACAGCGGCACAAAGATGCTTTGCTTGGCGCCGTAGTCCTGGTCCGGCGCGTACCAGATCGCCCGACCGGCACGCAGCAGCTTGAGCATGCCGCGCACGTCTTCGCGCTCGATGGCCAGGGAGTCGAGGTTGTGGCGCTCACGGCCACGGCGCTGGATAAAGTCGAACAACGGGTTGCCGTGTTCGCGGTACATGCCATCGATGGTGTGCTTCTGCCCAAGCAACGCCGCACCGATTTCCAGGGTAGTGAAATGCAGTGCCATGAGGATCACGCCCTTGCCATCCAGCTGGGCCTGCTTGAGGTGTTCCAGCCCTTCGACATGGGCCAGGCGCGCCAGGCGCTGGCGCGACCACCACCAGCTCATGGCCATCTCAAAGAAGGCAATGCCGGTGGAGGCAAAGTTTTCTTTAAGCAAATGTTTACGCTCTTTCGCGGATTTTTCCGGGAAACACAGTTCCAGGTTTCGCGCGGCGATGCGGCGGCGTTCACCGGCCACACGGTACATCCCCGCACCCAGCAGGCGACCAATGGTCAACAGCGCACGGTACGGCAACTGGGTGACCAGCCACAGCAGGCCGAGCCCCAGCCATAACAGCCAGAAACGCGGGTGAAAAAATACAGCTCGAAAACGCGGGCGATCCATTACAGATTCCGGTAAAGACAGGGCCGCGCATTCTACAACGGTTCGACTCGGCTTGCGGCCAGTGGATGTTCTCGTTATAAGTCTCGACACTTTTCGTGACAAGCCGCTTTATGCCGACCATGAGCCAAACCGAACCGCTAGACCAAGATCCCGTGTTCCAGCTGAAAGGCAGCATGCTCGCCATCACCGTGCTGGAACTGGCCCGCAACGACCCCGACGCCCTGGACCGCCAACTGGCCGCCAAGGTCGCCCTGGCGCCGAACTTTTTCAACAATGCCCCGCTGGTACTGGCCCTGGATAAACTCCCCGCTGGCCAGGGCCTGATCGACCTGCCCGGCCTGATGCGCGTGTGCCGCTCCCATGGCCTGCGCACCCTGGCGATTCGTGCCAGCCGTATCGAAGACATTGCCGCGGCCATCGCCATTGAACTGCCAGTACTGCCGCCATCCGGCGCGCGCGAGCGTCCCATCGAACCATTGGTCGCTGAAGAGAAGAAAAAACCGGAAAAACCGCCGGCTCCGACGATCAAGCCTACAAAGATCATCACCTCGCCCGTACGCGGCGGGCAGCAGATTTACGCGGAGGGCAGCGACCTTGTAGTGATCTCCTCGGTCAGTCCCGGGGCGGAACTTCTCGCCGATGGCAACATCCATGTATACGGCCCGATGCGTGGCCGTGCCCTGGCCGGCATCAAGGGTGATACCAAGGCGCGGATTTTTTGCCAGCAATTGACCGCTGAGCTAGTGTCCATCGCAGGCCGGTACAAGGTTTCCGAAGATTTGCGCCGTGATCCGCTCTGGGGGGCGGGGGTGCAGGTCAGCCTGTCGGGCGATGTGTTGAACATCATCCGTCTTTAACGGATACTGCCGCATTTTCCAAGCATCTCTAGACTCTGATAGCACAGCGAAACTGGCATTACTTGTGTAGGAACATTTGAAGGTTGGCGTTTTTCCTGCGCAAACCCGTCTTTTCCCTACAAAGGCTGTCCGCCTGCGGCGAGTATCAAGAGATGTTTTTCAGGGACTGAAAAGTCCTTTTTCCTTAGGGGTGAAACACCTTGGCCAAGATTCTCGTGGTTACATCCGGCAAGGGTGGTGTGGGTAAGACCACCACCAGCGCCGCTATCGGTACCGGCCTCGCTCTGCGCGGCCACAAGACAGTCATCGTCGACTTCGACGTCGGTTTGCGTAACCTCGACCTGATTATGGGCTGCGAACGCCGCGTGGTGTACGACTTCGTCAACGTGGTCAACGGCGAAGCCAACCTGCAGCAAGCCCTTATCAAGGACAAGCGCCTTGAGAACCTGTACGTACTGGCCGCCAGCCAGACCCGCGACAAAGATGCGTTGACCAAGGAAGGCGTAGGCAAAGTCCTCGCTGAACTGAAGGAAACCTTCGAATACGTGGTGTGCGACTCCCCGGCCGGCATCGAGACCGGTGCTCACCTGGCGATGTACTTCGCCGATGAAGCCATCGTCGTGACCAACCCGGAAGTGTCCTCGGTACGTGACTCGGACCGCATGCTCGGCCTGCTGGCCAGCAAGTCCCAGCGCGCCGAAAAGGGTGAAGACCCGATCAAGGAACACCTGCTGCTGACCCGTTACAACCCTGAGCGCGTCAGCAATGGCGAAATGCTCGGTGTGGAAGACGTGAAGGACATCCTCGCAGTGACCCTGCTGGGCGTGATCCCGGAATCCCAGGCCGTGCTGAAGGCATCCAACCAGGGCGTGCCGGTGATTCTCGATGACCAGAGCGACGCCGGCCAGGCGTACAGCGATGCAGTTGATCGCTTGCTCGGCAAGACCGTGGAACATCGCTTCCTCGATGTAAAGAAGAAGGGATTCTTCGAGCGTATCTTTGGAGGCAACTAAACAATGAAATTTCTCGACTTCTTTCGCGCCAACAAAAAGCCAAGTACCGCGTCGGTAGCGAAAGAGCGTCTACAGATCATCGTGGCGCACGAACGCGGCCAACGCAGTACGCCGGACTACCTGCCAGCCTTGCAGAAGGAACTGGTCGAGGTGATCCGCAAGTACGTCAATATCGGCAACGATGACGTGCATGTCGCCCTGGAAAACGACGGCAGCTGCTCGATTCTGGAACTCAATATCACCCTGCCTGATCGTTAAGCGAACAGGCGGTCGCCACGGCGGCTCACGCACCTTGATCCCTTTGCGGGAAACGGGTGGGCGAGCCGCCGTTGGCGTTTGTTACGAGGCTGTTTAATGCCGCTGTCCAATATCCATATCCTCCATCAGGACGACGCTGTCCTGGTGGTGAACAAGCCGACCCTGCTGCTCTCGGTGCCTGGCCGCGCCGACGACAACAAGGACTGCCTGATCACCCGCCTGCAGGAAAACGGCTACCCGGAAGCCCGCATCGTCCATCGCCTGGACTGGGAAACCTCGGGGATCATCCTGCTGGCCCGCGATGCCGACACGCACCGCGAACTGTCCCGCCAGTTTCACGACCGTGAAACCGAAAAAGCCTACACCGCCCTGGCCTGGGGCCAACCGGAACTGGACAGCGGCAGCATCGACCTGCCCCTGCGCTACGACCCGCCGACCAAGCCGCGCCATGTGGTGGACCACGAGTTCGGCAAACACGCGCTGACCTTCTGGAAAGTGCTGGAACGCTGTGGCGACTGGTGCCGTGTGGAGCTGACGCCGATTACCGGGCGTTCGCACCAGTTGCGCGTGCATATGCTTTCTATCGGCCACCCGCTGCTGGGTGATGGCCTGTACGCCCACGAACAAGCCCTGGCCGCCTGGCCGCGCCTGTGCCTGCACGCGAGCATGCTCAGCTTCACCCATCCGCAAAGCGGCGAGCGCCTGCGCTTCGAGTGCCCGGCACCCTTCTAAAGCTGCAAATGCAGTCAATGTGGGAGCGAGCTTGTGTGGGAGCGGGCTTGCTCGCGAAGGCGGTCTGTCAGTACCAAAAATGTTGACTGACACACCGCCCTG
>NZ_JANLGL010000235.1:0-8030 GCF_024655625.1 Pseudomonas sp. 18.1.10 | reverse complement strand
GAGATCTACACAGCTGAACTATCGTCGGCAGCGTCAGATGTGTATAAGAGACAGGGCCAGAGCGGTTGCGCAGTTGTGGATCTGCAACCCTCCACTAGACTCAGGGCTCCTCAAACATGGAAGTCCTTTCAATGAACCTATCTCGTTCGCTGCGCCAAGCCATTGCCCTGGTCACGTTGCTGTCCGCCGGCAACCTCGCCGCCTATGCCGCCGACATCCCGCTGTCCAAATCCCTTGAAGCCGACGAGGTGACCACCAAGGTGCTGGCCGTGGATGCCGCCAAGCACCAAGTGGTGCTTGAAGGGGCCGAGGGCAACCCCGTGCACGTGCAGCTCAGTGACCAAGCCAAGGACTTGGGCAACCTCAAGGTCGGCGACCAGGTCAAGGTACTGACCACCCACTCGGTCGCGGCGGTGCTGGACACCGACGTGGATAAAAGCGCCCCGGATGCCAGCGAAAAAACTGGCGTGATTCGTGCGACCGCCGACAACCCCAACCCGGGTGGCGCGGCATTCCGCCAGGTGCAGGTGCAGTTGAAGATCACCCACATCGACCTGAAGAAAAACCAGGTCACCCTGGAAAACCCTGCCGGCGTGACCAAAGTGCTGACCGTGGAGAAACCGCAGATCCGCGCCGGGCTCAAAGACCTCAAGGTTGGGCAGAGCGTGCTGGTGACGTTCACCGATACCCTGGAAATCACCACGGCGCACGAAGGCTGAACACCATAAGGGTGGGCATCAATCATGATGCCCGTTTGGCTCAGGCGCGACGGGCCTGGCCGAGATAGGTTTCGATATTGCCCATTTGCTCGTCCCAGCCCCGGGAGTTCATCTTGAAGGCTTTCTGGCGGCGGGCCTCGGGGATGTTGTCGAACCCGGATTCAACCACCCGCAGCAAAATGCCCGGTGCGCGATCCTCGATGGTGAATTCCACCAGGGTCGGTGTTTCCTTGTCGTAATCGACACCCTCCTCCACTGCAAACGGGTGCCACCAGAAAGAGAACAACGTTTGCGGCAGGATACGTTCGATCCTGGCCTTCCAGATCACATGCTCGTAACCGGGATACGTGATCGGCGCCTCGAGGGTTTCACCCACGACAAAGCGTTTGCCCTTGAGGGCGATACCAAACCAGTCGCCGAACTGCTCGGCGTCGGTCAGGGCCTCCCACACCTGTTTACGTGAAGCATTGAGCAGGACTTTTCGTTCTATGCGATCCAATACGTGCATAAGTCACCTCCTCCATTGAAGGTAGGCGACATCAACCAATGCGCAACCTTTTCGGCCACGCATTGGTGTTGCGACTTATCTCAGAACTTCCATTTGGCGTTGACCATCGCATTGCGCGGCTCGCCGTAGGAGCCCGAGTTGAACGTGCCCATGCCGTCGTAGTACTTCTTGTCGAACAGGTTGTTGACGTTCAGTCCCACGGACAGGTGCTCGTCCACCTGATAGTTGGCCAGCAGGCCGACCACGGCGAAGGGGTCCTGTACCGCCTTGTAGTACGGCCCGGTGTAGTTGATCTGCGAGGTGGCGTACATCTCGCTTTGCCAGGTGACATTACCGCCCACGGTCAGGCGATCCAGGGCGCCCGGCAGACGGTAGGTGGTACCGAGCTTGAACAGGTTGATCGGCTGGTTGACCTGTACGCGTTCACCGTCCTTGGCGTGGGATTCGCGGTAGGTGTAGCCGCCGAACACATTCCAGCCTGCGGCCACTTCACCGGAAATCTCGGTTTCGACGCCGCGCGTGGTGGTGCCGGCGATGGCTTTGTACACGGTTTTGCCAGTGGCATCGTTGCCCGAATCGGCGGCGGTGTTCTTTTGTTCGATGTCGAACAGGGCAATGCTCGCGTTCAGCGCGCCGTCGAAGAATTCGCCCTTGAGGCCGATCTCGTAGTTGTCCCCTTCCAACGGTGCCAGCGAGCCGCCGCTGGCGGTCTTGTAGAACGTTTGCGGCAGGAAGATGCTGGTATAGCTGGCGTAGACCGAGTAGGTGTCGTTCAGCTCGTAGATGATGCCGGCGTAAGGCGTCACGACACCGGTCTTCTTGGTTTTGTCGGTGTTTTTCGAGTAGGGCGCGTATTGCGTCACCTCATCGAGTTGCTTCCACCAACTGAGGCGGGTGCCGAGAATGAGGGTCAACGGGTCGATCGGTTTCAAACGCAGCGCGCCATACACGCCAGTCTGTTGCAGGGTGGTCACCGCGCCCCCGACTTCGTTGTAGGAACGGCGCCCATACTGCCGGCCATCCCAGGTGAAGATGTTGTCCACATCACCATAGTCATTGTCTTGGCCGGCCAGGGTACTGCTGTAGTTGGGAAAGTTCAGGTGGGTACGCGACGTGCTCGCGCCGACTACCAACTCGTGCTCACGGCCACCCAACTGGAACGGGCCATTGGCGTACACATCCAGGGTGTCCTGGGTCTGGTAGCTGTCGAGGCGGTAGATAAATGCCCCGGCACCTTGGCCGGTGACCGGGTCCGGATAGCCGCCACTGGCGGACGCGCCCTGCCCTTTGCGGTAGGAATACTGATGGCTGTAGGCGGTCTTCAGGCTCCAGTCGTTGTCGAGTTTGTGGTCCAGCATGGTGGTGAAGGTGTAGCTGGTGTTGTCCATATAACTGGAACGTGTAGCCGGGTTGAAGGAACGGGAGAAGTTGGTCTGGCGGCCAGTGTTGTAGAACAACGGAATATGGCCGTAGCTGGTGCCATTGGCGTCGTTGTTCTGGTAATCCAGGCTGGTGCGCAGGGTGGTGGTGTCATTCAGGTCGATATCGAGCGCGCCGTACATGACGCGCTTGTCTTGTTTGTACCAATCCACGAAGGATTTCTGCTGCTGATACGCCGCGACAAATCGCCCGCGCACATTGCCGGTTTCGGTCAGCGGGCCGGACACATCGACTTCGGAGCGGTAACGGTCCCACGCGCCGGCTTCCCCCGCGATGTGAGCCTGGAAGTCTTTGGTCGGGCGCTTGCGCACCAGGTTGATGGTGGCGGACGGCGTGCCTGCGCCGCTCATCAAACCGGTGGCACCGCGTACGACTTCGACACGGTCGTAGAGGGCCATGTCGGAAAGTGGGCCGATAAATTGCTGGGATTCGTTGGCGATTTGCGACGGGATGCCGTCGTACTGGAAGTTCTGGATCTCGAAGCCGCGCGAGTAGAAGGAGTAGCGCTCGCTGTCACGATGGTTGCTGCTGATGCCGGGGGTGAAGGTGAGCACCTCGCTGAGGGTGGACAGGTGCTGGTCATCCATCAGTTGGCGGGTGACCACACTGACCGACTGCGGCGTTTCGCGCAGGGACAGAGGTAACTTTGTCGCGGTACTGGTCGCTCCGGTGGTGTAGGAACCTGTGCTTTCGGTGGTCAGACCTAAACCTTCGGCGTTGATACTGGTGGCGCCGAGGGTCAAGGCACCGCCACTGGCCTGGGGCGCCAGGCGGTAGCTGCCATCACTGTTGGCGGCGACTGCAAGGTTGCTGCCGGCCAGCAGCCGGGCAAAACCTTGTTCGACGCTGTACGTGCCCTGCAGGCCCGCGCTTTGCTTACCGGCAGTCAGGCCGGAATCGAAGGACAGCACTACGCCTGCATCGCTGGCAAAGCGGCTCAAGACCGAACCCAGGGGGCCTGGCGCAATGGCGAAAGCCTGCTGCTGGCTGGCCGCCATTGCACTGGAGCCGCTTGCCAACAAAGGGGCCAGGAGCCCGGTCTGCACCATCAGTGACACGCCAAGCAACGCGACCTGCAAAGGCTTTTTGCGAAATGAGCGAAGCGGTTGATTGGCGACTGAGGTTTGCCCTGCGCGCATGTTGACTCCTGATGGTTCGGAACGAATGAAGGGGGTTTGCAGGAGGAGTCGAACGAGGGGCGGCAAATCGACAACGGAAGTTGAGAATTATTTTCGATGTCAGGCGCGCGGGGCCAACGTCGTCCAGTAGCGGGTACGTGAAACGAGGCGCACCGGTAGCGCGTGGGTCAGGGCGTTGAGGGTCAGGTCGATATCGTCCAGGGAGTACGCACCGGATACCGGCAGGTGGCCGATTTCCGTGGCACACCCCAGATAACCTGGGCGATAGCGTGCCAACTCGGCCACCAGGCGGTCCAGTCGCCAATGGTCGACAATCAGCCGCCCCTGCGCCCAGGCGCCTGCTCCGGGGTCGTTTGGGCGCAGGGTGAGCATGCGCTGGGCATCGAACGTGACGGTCTGGCCGGCGGTGACCACCGTCTCTGCCGGATCGACGCCCAGACGTACCGCCACCGCGTGCTGCAATACGCTCAGCGCCGTGAAGTCGTCGAACTGGCGCACGTCAAAGCGCGTGCCCAGGGCGCGCATTTCACCGTGGGCGCTGCGCACCAGAAACGGCCGGGGGTCGGGGGCGGTTTCCACGAGGATTTCTCCGGCACGCAAAATCACCAAGCGCTGTTCGGCGGTGTAGTGGATATCCACGGCACTGGCGGTGTTGAGCGACAGTTGGCTGCCATCGTCCAGGCGCAGGCTGTGGCGCTCGCCGGTGGTGGTGCGTTGGTCGGCCATCCATTGCGGCGCCTGTCGATAGCCGGACCAACTGATGGCGCTTATACCCGTACCGATCACCAGGCCCTTGAGCAATGCGCGGCGTCCCAGTCTCAGGGATTGGTCGGCGGCGACGTCCAGCACATTGACGGCGACTGCACCCGGCAGGCATTGGAGCTGGCTGCGTAGGGCTTCTACGCGCTGCCAGGCCCATTGGTTCAGCGCGCTTTCGTCGCGCCAGGTGAGCCAAGCCACGTTTAACTGGGGGTCGCCGGGCTCGGCGGCCAAACGGGCGACCCAGTGGGCGGCCGCGCTGAGGGCCTGATGTTTCGGATCACGGGCCACCGTCAATGCTCCAGGGCGAAGATCAGGCAATGCTCGGTGGCCTTGGCAATGTATTTGGTCACCGAACTTACCGACACCTGTAGCTGTTCGGCAATTTCCTTGTAAGGCATGCCCTGCAACTGCGAGAGCAGGAAGGCGCGCTTGGCCTTGTGCCCCAGGCCATCGAGCATGGCATCCAGACGCTGCAGGGTTTCAATGACCAGCAACCGTTCTTCCGGCGAAATGGCGTAGCCCTGGGGTTGTTCGGCCAAGGCCTGGAGATAAGCCTGCTCCAGGGCTTTGCGGCGGAAACTGTCGATCATCACGCGCTTGGCAATTGTCACCAGAAAATGCCGCGGCTCTTTCAACTCAGCGGCCAAAGGCTGGGTGCGCTCAGCCAGCAACAAACGGATAAACGTGTCTTGCGCCAGGTCTGCGGCCTGATGGGAACAACCCAGGCGCGCACGCAGCCAGCTGACCAACCAGCGGTGGTGGTCACCGTAGAGTTGGCCAACCGGTTCGTGAGGGGAATGAGGCACAGCAGACGAAGGCATAATGATATTGTGCGCGAATGAGAACGCTTCGCAATTTAGACCAATGCCGGAATAAGGGCAATGATTTGTATCACTTGTGATGCGCAGCGCGGCGGCGAACGGTAGATTGCTCCCCTCCCCTTTGAGGTGAAGCACCATGACTCAACAGCTCCATGGAAGTTGTGCCTGCAAGGCCGTGCAGTATCAGGTGGACAGCCTGGATATGCCCATCAGCCACTGCCATTGCCAAAGCTGTCGCAAGGTCCACGCGGCGGCGTTCGTTGCGACTGCCGGTGTGATGCGCGAGCACTTCCGCTGGACCCAGGGCGAAGCGCTGTTAACGTTGTACGAATCTTCGCCAGGGAAACTCAGGCATTTCTGCTCGCGCTGCGGCTCACATCTGATGGCCGAGCGTGGGCATCAACCCCATGTGATTGTGCGGGTGGCGACATTGGATGATGATCCGGGCATGCTTCCTGCTTCGCATATCTGGACCGCCCACGATGTGCCATGGCTGGCACATGAGGACGTAGAACAGTGGGCCGAGTGGAAGGCGTGACTCAGACGTGTGGGTCACCGGGTGCTTTGGCCGGCGTCGCGTATTGAGGCTTCAGGTGGCCGTCCTGGTCGAGTAGCCAGGCGTCCATGATCTGTCGCACCACAGGGCCGGCAACCCGGCCGCCCGCCTCGCCGTTTTCGATCATCACCGAGATCACGATTTTCGGGTGCTCGGCGGGCGCGAAGCCGACGAACAAGGCGTTGTCGCGATGGCGCTCCAGGGTCTTGTTACGGTTGTAACGCTCGCCCTGCTTGATCGCCACCACTTGTGCCGTACCACTCTTGCCGGCAATCCGGTATTGCGCGCCTTGTGCGGCGGCGCGGGCGATGCCACGCGGGTCGTGCATCACCAGTTGCATGCCGTGGTTGACCTGCTCCCAGTCACGCGGGTCCTTGAGGACCACGTTGGGCATCGGGTTTTCGTCCACCGGTGCCACGCCATTGATGGTCTTGGCCAGGTGCGGGCGATTCCATACGCCTTTGTTGGCAATCAACGCGGTGGCCTGGGCCAGTTGCAGCGGGGTGACCTGCATATACCCCTGGCCGATGCCGAGGATCACGGTTTCGCCGGGGAACCAGGGTTGGCGGCGGGTGGCGCGTTTCCAGGATTGGGACGGCATCAGGCCGGCGGATTCTTCGAACATGTCTAGAGAGACTTTCTGGCCAAGACCGAACTCGGCCAGGTAGTCGTGCAGGCGGTCGATGCCGAGCTTGTGCGCCAGGTCGTAGAAGTAGGTGTCGTTGGAACGCATGATGGCAGCGTCCATGTCCACCCAACCGTCGCCGCTGTGGTTCCAGTTGCGGTACTTGTGGTCGAAGTCGGGCAGTTGGTAGTAGCCGGGGTCAAACACGCGGGTTTGCGCGGTGACGACACCGCTGTCGAGGCCGGCGATGGCCACTTCGGGCTTGATCGTCGAGCCCGGCGCATAAAGCCCGCGCAGTACGCGGTTGAAGAGCGGTCGGTCGATGGAGTCGTGAAGTGCGGCGTATTCCTTGAAGCTGATGCCGGTGACGAACATGTTCGGGTCAAAGCTCGGCTTGCTGACCATGGCCAGTACTTCGCCGGTCTGCGGGTCGAGGGCGACCACCGAACCACGACGATCGCCCAAGGCTTCCTCAGCGGCTTCCTGGAGGTGGATGTCGAGGCTGAGCACGATGTTTTTGCCGGGGATCGGGTCAGTGTGCTTGAGCACACGCAGCACACGGCCCTGGGCGTTGGTCTCGACTTCCTCGTAACCGACGTGGCCATGCAGTTCGGATTCGTAGAAGCGCTCGATACCAGTCTTGCCAATGGACTGAGTGCCGCGGTACTCCACCGAGTCGAGGGACTTGGATTCCTTTTCGTTGATCCGGCCAACGTAGCCGATGGAGTGGGCGAAGTGCGCGCCCAAGGGATAGTGGCGAACGAATTGCGGCTCGACGTCCACGCCGGGCAAGCGGAACTCGTTCACGGCCAACACGGCGATCTGTTCTTCGGTCAACTCGTAGAACAACGTGACGGGTACGAACGGATGGCGTGCCTGCTTCAGCGCTTTGTCGAACACGGCGCGGTCTTCGGCAGGCAGATGCAGCAGATTGACGATGGCGTCCAGTTCACCCTTGAGATCGGTGGTGCGCTCGCGGGTGATGGTCAGGTTGTAGCTGGGGCGGTTGTCGGCCAGTACCACGCCGTTGCGGTCATAGATCAAGCCGCGCGTCGGCGTGATGGGGAGGACGTGTACGCGGTTGTTTTCAGAAATCGTGGAGTGGTAGTCGAACTGTACGACCTGCAGGAAGTACATGCGACCAACCAGGGCACAGGTGATGCCGATCACCAACAGCGCGCAGGCGAGCAGGCGCTTGTTGACCAGGCGGTTTTCTTTTTCGTGATCTTTGATGGGTATGGCTTCAGGCATTTCTACAGCATCTCGTTGAAGAAGGGCGACGCCGCGTCCTGCGGGTGAAAGATCAGTCCTTGTGAAAATGTGCTGCACCATACCAAAAATGCAGAAACACTTTGTATTGATTTCCCCCAACGGTATGTCCGAGGAGCATGCCGATGCTTGGCTGGCTTTTCTCGCGCCCAAAACAAAACCCCATCTGCTTTCGCAAATGGGGTTTCGGA
>NZ_JANLGL010000234.1:0-8126 GCF_024655625.1 Pseudomonas sp. 18.1.10 | reverse complement strand
TCAGTTGAATATCTGTTAACTGACACTCCGTATTCGCGAGCAAGCCCGCTCCCACATTTGTGGCGTGTGGCGTTTGAGCTATTTCAAACGCTCAACCAGCAACGGCAACAACCGTTCGCACGATGCCTCGATCTTCACCTGCAACAACTCATCCCCCCGCGTCTTGCCCAGGTTGATCGCAATCACCGGCTCGCCTTGTTCCACCATCGCCTTGCACAGGCGAAACGCCGAATAAGCCATCAGCGATGAACCGACCACCAGCAACCCCTCGGCCTGCGCCACCGCCGCCATGGCCTTGGCGGCCGTCGCCTGGGCGACGTTCTCACCGAAGAACACCACATCCGGTTTTAAGCGTTGACCGTTGCAATGGGGGCAGTGGGGGATGTGGAAGCGTTCTTCAAAGGCCGGATCAAGCAGCGTATCGCCATCGGGGGCTTGTACGGCATCGACGCCGGCCAGGTAGGGATTTTCGTGTTCCATCCGTTGTTGGATCAGATCGCGCGGGCTGCGCTGCTGGCAGTCCAGGCACAGTACCCGGTGCAGGCTGCCGTGCAGCTCGATCACGTCATGGCTGCCGGCCTGGTCATGCAGGGTGTCGACGTTTTGGGTGATCAAGCCGCTGATGCGCTGGTGTTGTTGCAGGGTTGCCAGGGCCCGATGGGCAGGGTTCGGCTGGGCGATACGCACCCTCGGCCAGCCCAGCATCGCCCGTGCCCAGTAACGGCGGCGGGCTTGGGCGGTGGCGAGGAATTCCTGGTACATCATCGGTGCCGTGCCTCGGCGCACGCCTTCGCTGTCGCGATAATCGGGAATTCCCGAAGACGTGCTGATTCCCGCACCGGTCAGCACCAGAAAGCGCCGTTCGGCCATGGCCCGGTGCAGGGTGTCGAGTTGGTCATCCTGATGTTCCAGGCTGTCGAGCATGGGTTCCCCTATTCGCCGCGGATGTATTGCTCCAGTTGCTTGATAAGGTCTGCCTGGTCGGCAATGGCTTCTTTCACCAGGTCACCGATGGAGAGCAGGCCCAGCAGTTTTCCATCCTCGACCACGGGCAGGTGGCGCAGGTGGCTGTCGGTCATGATGTTCATGCACTCATCGACTTTTTTGTGGGTGTCGACGGTAATCACCGGAGAACTCATCACCTCGTGGACCTTCGTGGTGACCGACGACAGCCCCTTGAGCATGATTTTGCGCGCGTAGTCACGTTCGCTGATGATGCCTACCACTACGCCATCCCTGACGACCGGCAAGGCCCCGACGTTTTTCTCCGACATGCGGACCAGCGCTTCAAACACGGTGTGGTCGTGTTTGATGACATGGACTTCCTGATTCTTCTGGTCCTTGGCTTTGAGCACTTGTGCAACGGTTTTCATGGCGGCCACTCCGGTGTTGTTGTTAGGAAGTCAGCAAGTCCCCTACAGAATCCTAGACGGCCCACGGGAGGGCAAGGTCCAAAGCGGCGTCAAACCCGTCGAAAAACGTCATTCGCCGGACTTTTTTCCGCTTTTACCCGGCATTAGCCGGTTTTTTGCCGCGCCGGGGGCTGGCGGCCGCCTTGCGTGGGGCGCTCTTGCGCTTCTTTTTCCACGGCGCAGCGCCTTGGCCTGGCGGGCCGGTGATGGTCATGCGCAGGCCATTGCAGCGCGCCACCTGCTTGCTCATCCAGGCCGCCTGCTTGGCGACGAACTCTTCCAGGCTCATCTCGCCGCTTTGCACCATGTCCAGGGCTTGCTCCCAGATCGCGGTGGTGCCCGGGTCGGCAATGGCGCGGGGCACGGCGTCGATCAGGCTGAATGCCGCAGCAGTCGCCGACAGGGCCTTGCCGTTTTTCATCAGGTAACCACGGTCCAGCAAGCCTTGGATAATCCCGGCGCGGGTGGCTTCGGTGCCAATGCCCGTGGTGTCCTTGAGCTTTTGCTTGAGCAGGGGGTCCTCTACCAGCTTGGCGACGTTCTTCATTGCCTTAATCAGGTCGCCCTCGGTAAAGGGCTTGGGCGGTTGGGTCCACAGGTCCTTGAGGTTGACCCTGGCCACCCCATAGTCCTGGCCTTGTACCAGCGTGGGCAAGGCTTGCGGTGCAGGCGCTTCGCGGCCCTTGGCCGGCGCCAGGGCTTCGGGCAGGGCGCGTTTCCAGCCGGGCTCGATCACCACCTTGCCCACCGCCCGCAACGCGTGCCCGGCACAGTCGAAATCCGCCTGGGTGCGATCGTATTCATGGTTGGGCAGGAACTGCGCCAGGTAACGCGCGCGAATCAACGTGTACACCGCGCGGTGCTTGCCGGTGAGTTGCCCCGCGTCCTTGCCGGCGCCGGTGGGGATGATGCCGTGGTGGGCGCTGACCTTGGCGTCGTTCCACGCCCGCGAACGGCGTTGCGGGTCGAGATGGGGCATCAGCTCGTTCACGGCAGCATCGGCTCGGCCCAGCGCGGCGAGAATCTTCGGCGCGTCGCTGTGCTGGCTGACCGGCAGGTAGCCGCAGTCGCTGCGTGGGTAGGTGATGGCCTTGTGGGTTTCGTACAACGACTGGGCGATGTCGAGGGTTTCCTGGGCGCCGAGGCCGAGCTTCTTGGAGCAGATTTCCTGCAGGGTGCCCAGGTCGAAGGGCAGGGGCGCCACCTCGCGCATGCGTTCGGTACGCAGCTTGACCAGGCGCGCGCTGGCCGCGTTGCGCATCGCATCGGCCGCGTCCCGCGCCAGTTGCGGGTTGAGGCAACGGCCCTGGTCATCGCAGGCATCCTCGGCCGCGCGCCATTGGGCGGTGAAGGTCATGTGCTGGTGCTGCAAGTCGACGTCGATGGCCCAGTACGCCACCGGGACGAAATCGGCGATGCTGCGTTCACGGTCCACCACCAGGCGCAAGGTCGGGGTTTGCACGCGGCCCACGGGCAGCACGCCTTGATACCCGGACTGGCGTCCGAGCAGGGTGAACAAGCGGCTCATGTTCATGCCGATCAGCCAGTCGGCGCGGGAACGGCCAAGGGCCGAGTGGTACAGGCTGAAGGTTTCGGCGCCGGGCTTGAGTGCGGCCAGGGCCTTGCGAATGGACGCATCGTCCAGCGCCGACAGCCACAAGCGCTGGATCGGCCCACGATAACGGCAGTGTTCCACCAGTTCGCGGGCAATCATCTCGCCTTCGCGGTCGGCGTCGGTGGCGATCACCAGTTCCTGGGCTTCCCCCAGCAGGCGCTTGACCGCCTTGTATTGACTGGCGGTCTTGGGCTTGACCTGCATCTTCCATTTTTCCGGGACGATCGGCAGGTCGGTCAGTACCCAGCGTTTGTACTTGGCGTCGTAGGCGTCGGGCGGGGCGGTTTCCAGCAGGTGGCCGATGCACCAGGTGACTGTGACCCCATTGCCCAGCCAGCAGCCGTCGCCCCTGCGACTGGCGCCGAGCACGGCCGCGATGTCCTTGGCCTGGGAGGGTTTTTCACAGAGGTACAGCCGCATGGTTATCACATCAGATCGGGTTGATGCTGTGCAGGATGCTCAGTCGGCGGGCATTGTTCAACCTTTATCTGTATGGATGTACAGCAATTTGTGTGGGAGCGGGCTTGCCCGCGATGGCGGTGTGTCAGCCAATACATGTTTGACTGGCCCACCGCCTTCGCGGGCAAGCCCGCTCCCACAGGGGATCTGCTGTGTTCAGGAGATCGGGTTAGTTGTTATCGATATCCACGTGCCGGGTTTCCTTCAGGCAGATCATCCCCACCACCAGGCTCACCCCCGTCACCACCACCGGGTACCACAGGCCGTAGAAAATATCCCCGGTGTACACCACCAACGCAAACGACACCGTCGGCAGGAACCCGCCAAACCAGCCGTTGCCGATGTGATACGGCAGGGACATCGAGGTGTAGCGGATACGCGTCGGGAACAGTTCCACCATCAGCGCCGCCAGCGGGCCGTAGCACATGGCCGCGATCAGGATCAGCGCGACGATCAGCACCACCACCATGGTTTTGTTGACCTGGGCCACGTCCGCCGAGCTCGGGTAGCCGGCCAGGGTCACGGCGCCGCGCAGGGCCGCTTCGTCAAAACCGTCGATACGCACTTCGCCCACGCTCACCTGCACCGGGCTGCCGGCCGGGGCGGCGGCGCTGCTGTAGGGCAGGCCCTGCTTGACCAGGAAGGTCTTGACCTTGTCGCATGGGCTGTCAAATTTCGCCTTGCCCACCGGGTCGAACTGGAAGGTGCAGGTGGCCGGGTCGGCCAGCACGGTGATCGGCGCCTGTTGGCTGGCCTGGTCCATCGCCGGGTTGGTGTAGTGCGCCAGGCTCTTGAAGATCGGGAAGTACAACACGGTGGCCAGCAGTAGGCCGAGCATCAGCACCGGCTTGCGCCCGACCTTGTCCGACAGCCAGCCAAAGAAGATAAAGAACGGCGCGCCGATCACCACGCTGATAATCAGCAACATGTTCGCCAGCGCCGGGTCCATCTTGAGGAACTGGGTGAGGAAGAACAGCACATAGAACTGCGCCGCGTAGAAGGTCACCGCTTGCCCGCCGTTGATGCTGAACAGCGCGATCAGCACCACCTTGAGGTTGTCCCAGTTGCCGAACGACTCACTGATCGGCGCCTTGCTCGCCTTGCCTTCCTCTTTCATTTTCAGGAAGGCCGGCGACTCGTGCAGGCTCATGCGGATCCAGGTGGAAATGCCCAGCAGCACGATGGAGAACAGGAACGGAATACGCCAGCCCCATACTTCGAACTGGTCGCCAGTGAAGTAACGGCACGCCAGCACCACCAACAGCGACAGCAGCAGGCCGATGGTCGCGGTGGATTGAATCCAGCTGGTATGAAAACCACGCTTGCCCGCCGGTGCATGCTCGGCCACATAGGTCGCCGCGCCGCCGTATTCGCCGCCCAGCGCCAGGCCCTGGAGCATGCGCAGCACGATGAGGATGATCGGCGCCGCGATGCCGATGCTGGCGTAGGTCGGCAACAGCCCCACGCAAAACGTCGCCACGCCCATGAGGATGATGGTCACCAGGAAGGTGTACTTGCGCCCGATCATGTCGCCCAGGCGGCCGAACACCAGTGCACCGAAGGGCCGCACCACAAAGCCGGCCGCAAAGGCCATCAAGGCAAAGATAAACGCCGTGGTGTCGTTGACCCCGGCAAAGAACTGCTTGCTGATCACCGCCGCCAGCGCGCCGTAGAGGAAAAAGTCATACCACTCGAACACCGTCCCCAGGGACGAGGCGAAGATGACTTTCTTTGAGTCGTTGTTGGTGCTCGCGTCTATGACCGAGCCCAGGGGTTGAGCATGTTCTGACATCGGGTAGCCCTCACAGTGATTATTTATTGTTGTTCCACTGTCGGCGCCAGGTGTGGCGCCGCTATTCAGATTGCATGAACCGTTTCTCTCTGCGGGGTGAGGCTCCTTGTGTTCGGCGAAAGAATAAGCTGCGCGGCTTTTTCCGCGATCATCAGCGTGGGTGAGCAGGTGTTGCCGGAGGTGATGCGCGGCATGATCGAGGCATCGGCGATGCGCAGGCCGGGCACGCCATGCACGCGCAGTTGGGCGTCGACCACCGCATCGGCATCGCTGCCCATGCGGCAGGTGCCCACCGGATGGAAGATGGTCGTGCCGATGCGCGCCGCGGCTTCGTGCAGTTCATCTTCGCTTTGCAGCGAATCGCCGGGCAGGTACTCCACCGGCTTGAATGCGCGCAGGGCGGGTGCGGCAACGATGCGGCGCGTCAGGCGGATGGCATCGGCGGCCACGCGCAGGTCTTCTGGATGGCTGAGGTAATTGGGCCGGATCAGCGGCGCATCCGCCGGGTTGGCCGAGCGGATATCCACGCGGCCACGGCTTTGCGGGCGCAGGTCGCAGACCGACGCGGTAAATGCCGGGAACGCGTGCAGCGGCTCGCCAAAGCGCTCCAGGGACAGCGGCTGCACATGGTATTCGAGGTTGGCCGAGGTCTGTTCCGGGCCCGAACGGGCGAACGCGCCGAGCTGGCTGGGGGCCATCGACAACGGCCCGCTGCGGTCGTACAGGTATTGCAGGCCCATGCCCAGCTTGCCCCACACGGAGCCGGCGATCTGGTTGAGGGTGCGGGCGTTTTCCAGTTTGTAGATCAGGCGCAATTGCAGGTGGTCCTGCAGGTTGCCGCCGACGCCGGGCAGTTCACGCACGACTTCGATGCCCAGCGGTTTTAGCACGCTGGACGCACCTATCCCGGAACGTTGCAGGATGCCCGGCGAGCCCACAGAACCGGCACACAGCACGATTTCCTTGCGCGCCTTCCAGCTTAGCGACTGGCCCAACTGACGGCCGACGACTTGAGCGGCGCGGCCGTTCTCCAGGAGCACGCGGTCCACTTCCACTTCGGTCAGCACCGTGAGGTTGGGCCGCTGGCGGATCGGCTTGAGGAACGCCTTGGCTGCATTCCAGCGCACGCCGGCCTTCTGGTTGACCTGGAAGTAACCGCAGCCTTCGTTATCACCGGTGTTGAAATCGTTGATGTTGGCGATGCCGCTTTGCGCGGCCGCATCGCGGAACGCGTCGAGGATCGGCCAGTGCAGCCGCTGTTGCTCGACCCGCCACTCGCCGCCATCGCTGTGGAATTGCGAGCCGCCGGCAAAATGGTTTTCGCTCTGTTTGAACAGCGGCAGCACCTCGTTCCACGCCCAGCCCGCGTTGCCTGCCGCCGCCCAGCCGTCGTAGTCCTGGGCCTGGCCGCGCATGTAGATCATGCCGTTGATGGACGAGCAGCCACCCAGCACCTTGCCTCGTGGATAGCTCAGCGCACGGCCTTGCAGGCCTTCTTGCGCTTCGGTCTTGAAGCACCAGTCGGTGCGCGGGTTGCCGATGCAGTAGAGGTAGCCGACGGGGATGTGGATCCAGGGGTAATTGTCGCGGCCACCGGCTTCGAGCAGCAGCACGCGGTGGGCGGGGTTGGCGGACAGTCGATTGGCCAGCAGGCAGCCTGCGGGGCCGGCGCCTACGATGATGTAATCGTATTCAGCAGTTGCAGTGGGCATCTGAGGTCTCGCTTGTTTTTCTTATTGCCCCCATCCTAGTTGTTAGTTTTCGTCTTAAAAATGTTAGTTTTTACCCAGCTGCTGTGCGTTTTTAAACAGCGCGTTTAAATAACGCGGCCCGGGACCATGGAGAGGGAGGCGACATGTTCGACTGGAATGACCTGCGCTACTTTCTCGAGTTACAGCGCAGCGGCCGCCTGCTCACCGCCGCGCAACGCCTGAAGACCACCCACGCCACCGTCGCCCGGCATATCGAGGCCATCGAGAAAAGCCTCGGCACCGCGCTGTTTGTGCAGCACGCCCAGGGCTACGAGCTGACGCCCGCCGGCGAAGCGCTGCTCAAGCACGCCGAAGCCATGGAAAACGTCGCGCTGCTGGCCGAAGACGAACTCACCCACAGCGCCGCGCCGTTGGGCAAGATTCGCCTGGGCGTCGCCGAAGGCCTGGGCGTGATGTTCCTGGCCGGGCGCATGGGCGGCTTGTTTGAGCGCTACCCGGGCCTGGAAGTGGAACTGGTGGCGGTGCCGCGCTTCGTCAGCATCCTCAACCGTGAAGCCGAGATCAGCATCCACCTGGAGCGCCCCAGCGTCGATCAACTGGTCACGCGCAAACTCACCGACTATCGCCTTGCGCTGTACGCCAGCCGCGCCTACCTGGAGCGCAATCCGCCGATTGAAAAGCGCGAGGATCTCGCGGCGCACGCGTGGATCGATTATGTGGACGACCTGCTGTTCAGCCAGGAACTGAAATTCCTCAGCAGCTTCTGCCGCAACCCCAAGGTGGTGTTCCACAGCACCAGCGTGATCGCCCAGCACCAGGCGGCGCGTTCGGGCTTGGGGATTGCCGTGTTGCCGTGCTTCATGGCTTCGGCAGACCCGGAGTTGGTGGCGTTGCTGCCGGGGGAGGGGATCATGCGCAGCTACTGGATCAGCTCGCGGCGGGAGTTGCACAAATCGGTGCGGTTGCGGGTGTTGTGGGATTACGTGGTGGAGTTGTGCGCGCGGGAGCAAGGGTTGCTGCTTGGCGAGTCCAACTGACTGAAACCGGATTAAACCTGTGGGAGCTGGCTTGTGTGGGAGCGGGCTTGCTCGCGAATGCGGTGAATCAGTCACACATGTATTGACTGACACTCCGAT
>NZ_JANLGL010000233.1:0-8193 GCF_024655625.1 Pseudomonas sp. 18.1.10 | reverse complement strand
CACATTTGACTGCATTCCAAAGTTGGAACTCGGTCGAATGTGGGAGCGGGCTTGCTCGCGAAAGCATCACCTCGGTTTCAATGATTCACCGTGTAAGCCAGCATCATCGACAGCTGGCACATCGGCCGCCCACTCTCGGCATGCCACTGGTTGAACGCCCCCTGCACCGTCGCCAGGTCCCGCAGGCTGGTCGGGGCCTTGTCGACGATCTTCTGCGCGTTCAACGCCGCCACCACGTCATAACTGGGCACAAACGTATCCTTGCCGACCATGCGCAAGAAGCGCGGCGCGGACAAACCGCCCAACTGGTGGCCGTGCTTGCTCAGGTATTTCCACAGGCCGACGATATCAGTCACCGGCCAGTCGGCGATAAACGCACCGAAACTGCCGTGTTCCTGGGCGATGTCCAGGATCATCTGCGCATTGCGCGGCACGCTCTTGAGCTTGCCCAGGTGGCGGATGATGCTGGTGTCCTGCATCAGCCGCTCCAGGTGCTCGGCGCCCATCAGCACGACTTTTTCCGGGTCGAAGCCGAAGAACACTTTCTCGAATGCCGGCCACTTGGCGTCCACCACGCTGTGCTTCAAGCCCGCGCGGAACACCCGCAGGGCCAGGGTCGACAGGTAGCGGTCATCGCTGATCTTGCGCAATTGTGCCGGGGTGTTGGGCACCGGCAGATGGGCTTCCAACTCGGCGGCCGAACCGAAACGGTTGAGACAGTATTCGTGCAGCCACTTGTAATCGCGCATGCCCTCTCCTGGGGTTTGAATGGAAAACGGCGCCTGCGAGCGCCGTGTGTCAGAGCGTCGAAGTCGCCTAGAGGTTCACTACATTGACGAAGCGCGAGGCGGCGGTCTCGTCAATCTTGAGGCTGGTGAAGTCGAACAGGTTACGGTCAGCCAACTGCGACGGCTGCACGTTCTGCAGGCTGCGGAAGATACTCTCGGTGCGGCCTGGGGTCTTGCGCTCCCAATCCAGCAGCATCTCCTTGACCACCTGGCGCTGCAGGTTTTCCTGGGAGCCACACAGGTTGCACGGGATGATCGGGAATTGCTTGAAGTCGGAGTAGGCCTGGATGTCCTTCTCGTTGCAATACGCCAGCGGGCGGATCACCACGTTGCGCCCGTCATCGGCGCGCAGCTTGGGCGGCATGGCCTTGAGCGAGCCATTGAAGAACATATTGAGGAAGAAGGTCTCGACGATGTCGTCGCGGTGATGACCCAGAGCCATCTTGGTTGCGCCGATTTCATCGGCAAAGGTGTAGAGCGTGCCACGGCGCAGGCGCGAGCACAGCGAGCAGGTGGTCTTGCCTTCCGGGATCAGTTCCTTGACCACCGAATAGGTGTCTTTCTCGACGATGTGGTACTCGACGCCCAGCTCTTTCAAGTAAGCCGGCAGCACGTGCTCGGGGAAGCCCGGTTGTTTCTGGTCCATGTTGACGGCGACGATCTGGAACGTGATCGGCGCGACCTTTTGCAGGTGCAGCAGCACGTCGAGCAGGGTGTAGCTGTCTTTGCCGCCGGAGAGGCAGACCATGACCTTGTCGCCGTCCTCGATCATGTTGAAATCGGCGACCGCTTCACCGGCCAGGCGACGCAGGCGTTTTTGCAGTTTGTTCTGGTTGACCGTAAGAGTGCCCATGGCGCTTGGATCCGCAAAAGGTGTGTGACGAAAAGCCGGGTATTTTAGCGTTATGAGCGACCGACTTCCAATGTGGGAGCTGGCTTCTGTGGGAGCTGGCTTGCTCGCGAATGCGGTGGATCAGAAATACATTCAGTGATTGACACACCGCTTTCGCGAGCAAGCCCGCTCCCACATTGTGATTGAGGCGCGCCTGACAGACCTCACCGCGATTAACCCCAGCGTTTACAGCGCAATTTGCTCTAAAGGCCCTACAGTTATTCCGGTCATCCCTTCCTATACTGCGACTTGAGGTCGCACAGATATCCGGGACCTTTCAGGCCAATTGGCCCGTGGGCGCTCCGCTGGGGGGCGATGGTAATAACGACAGGAGTGACTGGCATGATCCATCACGTCGTGGGGCTATTTACCCATCCCGACCAGGAATGGCGGGAAATCCGTGGCGATAAAGAAGAAAGCATCGGCCACATGTACCTCACCCATACGCTGATTCTTGCGGCGATCCCCGCCGTATCAGCCTTTATCGGCACCACCCAGGTCGGCTGGGTCATCGGCAACCGCGCGCCGGTCATGCTGACCCAGGAAAGCGCTTTGTGGATGACCCTGATGTCCTACGCCGCCATGCTCGGCGGCGTGGCGGTGATGGGCGCGTTCATCCACTGGATGGCCCGTACCTATGACGCCAACCCGAGCATGCGGCGCTGCGTGGCGTTCGCGACCTACACCGCAACGCCGCTGTTTATCGGCGGGCTCGCGGCGCTCTATCCGCATATGTGGCTGGGCATGGTCGTGGGCACGGCGGCGATTTGCTACACGGTGTACCTGCTGTATGTGGGGCTGCCGACCTTCATGAACATCGACCCGGACGAGGGATTCCTGTTTTCCAGTTCGGTGCTGGCCGTAGGGCTGGTCGTGCTGGTGGCAATCATGGCGTTTACCGTGATTGTCTGGGGCTTGGGCGTAGGGCCGATCTACACCAGTTGAGCGCGTTCAAACCATGGGCAAGGCCACCGCAAGGTGGCTTTGTGCGTTATGTGCGACCATTCGGCGCCTGACAGATTCGGAAACACCCGCCTTTGCGGCATACTGGGCCTCTCTGGAGATAGGTACAGCATGCCCGAGCAGCTCAACACCCGCGTCGAAGATTGTTTCCAACAAGCCGAATCCTTTTTCAAACGAAGCTTCAAACGCCCTCAGGTCAGCCTCAAGCTGCGGGGCCAGAAGGCCGGTGTCGCGCATTTGCACGAGAACCTGCTGCGCTTCAACCCCCAGTTGTACCGCGAAAACAGCCAACACTTCCTGAAACAGACCGTGGCCCATGAAGTGGCGCATTTGATTGCCCACCAACTGTTTGGCGAGCGCATCCAGCCCCATGGCGAGGAATGGCAACTCATCATGCGCGGGGTGTACGAACTGCCGCCGGACCGTTGCCATACCTATGCGGTGAAACGGCGCCAGGTGATGCGGTATATCTACCGCTGCCCGTGTGCGGACAGTGACTTTCCGTTTTCGTCGCAGCGCCATGGGTTGGTGGCTCAGGGGCGGCGGTATTTGTGTCGGCGGTGTCGGCAGACCTTGGTGTTTACCGGGGAAACCCGGGTGGAGTGAGGGCCTCATCGCAGGCAAGCCAGCTCCCACAGTGGATCGGTGATCGACCTGACAACGCGGTCAAATGTGGGAGCGGGCTTGCCCGCGAAGACGCCGGACCAGTCAACCAATAACCCTGGCCTGCCGCAAATCCTCGATCCGCTGAGCACTGAACCCCAACTCCGCCAACACCTCGTCACTGTGGGCCCCCACCGCCACCCCAATATGCCGAGGCGCCGGCAAACCCTGGGAGAACTTCAACGGGCACGCCAGTTGCGCCTGGCTCGAACCATCCCCCCGTGGCACCTGGCTGACCAACGCCCGCGCCTTCAACTGGGGATGCTCAACCGCCTCACTCAAACTCAGCACCGGTTCGACACAGGCATCCACCTCGGCAAACAACGCGCACAGCTCATCGAAACTGCGTTTCTCAAACTCAACCTGCAACTCCTGTTTCAGAGCCTTTTGCTGCGCCGGCTTAGGTGACAAGCCTTGCGCCGCCAATTCGGGCCGTCCCAGCGTGGCGCACAGTTGCTGCATAAACGCCGGCTCCAGGCTGCCGACGGACATCCACCGCCCATCCCGCGTGCGGTAATAGTCATAAAAACTGCCGCCATTGAGCACATGGCTCTCCCTCCCAGGCTCCACCCCACACGCCAGGTAACCCGCAGCGGCCATGGCGTTCAGGCTGAACGAACAGTCGGTCATGCTCACGTCCAGGCATTGGCCGACGCCACTGTGCTGCCGGGCGATCACCGCAGCCAGCAGCCCCACCACCGCATGCAACGAGCCACCGCCCACGTCCGCCAATTGCACGCCCAGGGGCAACGGGCCGCTGTCCTCGCGCCCGGTGTAGCTGGCCACGCCGGCCAGCGCCAGGTAGTTGATATCGTGCCCGGCGCGGTCCTTGTAGGGGCCGGTCTGGCCGTAGCCGGTGATCGACACATAAATAAGCTTTGGGTTGATCGCCTTCAACGCCTCATAGCCCAAACCCAGCCGCTCCATCACCCCAGGGCGAAACTGCTCAAGGACAATGTCGTACTCCTTGACCAACGCGCGCACGATCTCCAGGGCCTCAGCCTGCTTGAGGTCCAGCGCCAGGCTGCGTTTGTTGCGATTGAGGTAGGCATGGCTCGCCGACGTGCCCCGGTCATGGGGCGGCAGCACCCGCAGCAGGTCCATGCGCGTGGGCGATTCGATGCGCAAGACCTCGGCGCCCATGTCCGCGAGCAGCAAGGACGCAAACGGGCCAGGCAGCAAGGTGGAGAAATCCAGCACTTTGAGGGACGCCAAGGGACCTGACATGGGCACTCCAATTCCGTTTCGATTGCCCACAGACTAGGCAGCCTTGGTCCTACGGGCAATCGTCAGAACGATCAGCGACAGTGACCGTTTTGATCTCGGCGGGCTTTTTCCTGGCGACGGCTTTATCATTGGCCCACGTTTGCTTGCCGAGTGTTCCATGAAGTTTGCGATTGCCCTGTTTTCCGCCGCCCACGCGCCCTCCTCGCGCCGCGCCCTGCTGTTCGCCCAGGCGGCGCTGGCCGGCGGGCACGAGATTGTGCGGCTGTTTTTCTATCAGGATGGCGTGTACAGCGCGTCCAGCAACATCGTCGCGCCCCAGGATGAGCAAGACATCGCCCGCCAATGGCGAGAGTTCGTCAGCCTGCACCAGCTCGATGGCGTGGTGTGCATTGCCGCCGCCTTGCGTCGTGGCGTGCTCAACCACGAGGAAGCCACGCGTTATCAGCGCAGCGCGGTGAACCTCGATGCGCCGTGGGCGTTGTCGGGCCTGGGGCAGTTGCACGATGCCGCCCAGGCCGCCGACCGCCTGATCTGTTTTGGAGGGCCGTGACATGTCCAAATCCCTATTGGTGATCAGCCGCCAGGCGCCGTGGTCCGGCCCCAGTGCGCGGGAAGCCCTGGATATCGTGCTGGCCGGCGGTGCCTTTGATTTGCCGATTGGCTTGCTGTTCATGGATGACGGCGTGTTTCAGCTCGCACCGCACCAGAACGCCAAGGCCGTGCAACAAAAGGACCTGAGTGCCAACCTGCAGGCATTGGGGCTGTTCGGCATCGACGATGTCTTTGTCTGCCGCCACAGCATGGCCGTGCGTGGCTTGACGCCGCCCACCGAGGCGCAACCGTTGAGCAACGAGGCCATTTCCCAATTGATTGACCGTTACGACCAGGTGATTACCCTCTGATGTCGACCTTACATGTGGTGTCTCACTCGCCGTTTTCCGACAGCCGACTCGACAGTTGCCTGCGCATCTGCGGCGCCGACGACGCGATCCTGCTGTGCGGCGACGGCGCCTACGGGTTGCACGCCCCCGCCCTGCACACCAAGGGCGTAAAGGTGTTTGTGCTGGCCGAAGACATGCAGGCGCGCAACCTGCCCTTACCGGACTGGGCCGACAGCGTGGACTATCCCGGCTTCGTGCAACTGTCCCTCGAGTACAGCAAGGTCAACAGCTGGCTATGAACACCTTGACCGTAGGCGAACGCACCCTCGAATTGGACAAGGACGGTTACCTGGTCAACCTGGACGACTGGTCCGCCGAGGTCGCCAATGCCCTGGCCGCCGCCGAAGCCCTGGAGCTGACGCCCGACCACTGGCAGATCCTCGACCTGCTGCGCGGTTTCTACGCCGAATTCCAGCTGTCCCCGGCCACGCGCCCGCTAATCAAATACACCGCGTTGAAACTCGGCCCGGAAAAGGGCAACAGCCTGCACCTCAACAAACTGTTCAACGGCACTCCCGCCAAACTCGCCGCCAAGCTGGCGGGCCTGCCCAGGCCGACGAATTGCTTATGACCGACTTTGCCCCCCTGACGCTAGAAACCCCGGCCGAACACCCATTTGCACCGTTCGTGCGCATCCTCGGCAAGGGCAAGCGCGGCGCGCGCAACCTCACCCGTGAAGAAGCCCATGAAGCCATGGGCATGCTGCTCGACGAAAAAGTCGAAGACACCCAGCTCGGCGCGTTCCTGATGCTGCTGCGCCACAAGGAAGAAAGCCCGGAAGAACTCGCCGGTTTCACCCAGGCCGTGCGTGAACGTCTCCACGCCCCGGCACTGAACGTCGATGTGGACTGGCCGACCTACGCCGGCAAGAAACGCCACCTGCCGTGGTATCTGCTGGCGGCCAAGTGCCTGGCGCAAAATGGCGTGCGCATCCTTATGCACGGCGGCGGCGCGCACACCGCAGGCCGGTTGTACACCGAGCAACTGCTGGAAGGCTTGCAGATCCCGCTGTGCCGCAATTGGCATCAGGTCGAAAGCGCTTATGCACACGGCAACCTCGCGTTTATCCCGCTGGGCGACTGGGCGCCGCAACTGCAACGCATGATCGACCTGCGCAACACCCTGGGCCTGCGTTCGCCGATCCACTCCCTGGCGCGCCTGCTCAACCCGCTGAATGCCCGCTTGGGCCTGCAAAGCATTTTCCATCCTGGCTACCAAGGCGTGCATCGCGATGCCAGCGGCCTGCTCGGCGACAATGTGATTGTGGTCAAGGGTGACGGCGGCGAGATCGAGATCAACCCCGACAGCGCCAGCCACCTCTACGGCACCACCGGTGGCGAAAGCTGGGACGAAGAGTGGCCCGCCCTCTCCGCCCAGCGCCACGTCAAACCGGCCAGCCTTGAGCCTGAACACTTGAAGGCGTTGTGGCGCGGCGACGTCGAGGACAGCTACCCGCAACTGGCGCTGATTGCCACCATGGCCCTGGCCTTGCGCGGCCTCGGCCACCCACGGGAACAGGCGTTTGCCCTGGCCCAGCAATACTGGGACGCGCGGGATAAATCGATTTAATCGATCATTCACCCGCAGTCTTTGCGCTTTTAAATCGAACCCATCCCTTTAGACTGGGCTCCAACGCTTATTAGCCGAGGAGCCAGTCATGGGTTTGCTGATCGAAGGACACTGGAAAGACCAATGGTACGAAAGTAGCGCGGACGGCGCATTCCAGCGCGAACAAGCGCAACGCCGCCACTGGGTCACCGCCGACGGCGCGCCCGGCCCAAGCGGCGAAGGTGGCTTCCAGGCCGAAGCCGGCCGCTACCACCTGTATGTATCCCTCGCCTGCCCCTGGGCTCATCGCACGCTGATCCTGCGCAAGCTCAAGGGCCTGGAAAGCCTGATCGACGTGTCCGTGGTCAGTTGGCTGATGCTGGAAAACGGCTGGACCTTCGACAAGGCCCACGGCGCCAGCGGCGACGCCCTCGACGACTTTGCCTTCATGCACCAGCGTTATACCGCTGACACAGCCGACTACACCGGTCGTGTGACGGTGCCCGTGCTGTGGGACAAGAAGCTCAAGCGTATCGTCAGCAATGAATCGGCGGAAATCATCCGCATGTTCAACAGCGCGTTCAACGGGCTGACCGGCAATACGCTGGACTTCTACCCCGAGGCGCTGCGCCCGACCATCGACGCACTGAATGAGCGTATTTACCCGGCCGTGAACAACGGCGTGTACCGCGCAGGTTTTGCCACTTCACAGCAGGCGTATGAAAGTGCGTTTGATGATGTGTTTGCAGAATTGGATTACCTGGAACAGCACCTGAGCGACCATCGCTACCTGGCCGGGGAATACTTCACCGAAGCCGATGTGCGCCTTTTCACCACGCTGATTCGCTTTGATGCGGTGTATTACGGGCACTTCAAATGCAATTTGCGGCGGATTGCGGATTATCCGAATCTGTCGAATTGGCTGAAGGAAATGTATCAGTGGCCGGGGGTGGCCGAGACGGTGGATTTCGCCCATATCAAGGGGCATTACTATGCCAGTCACCGTACGATCAATCCGACGGGGATTGTACCGAAGGGGCCGGTGCAGGCGTTTGATGTTGGCCATGATCGGTTGAGGTTGAGTGGCAAAGCGGTTTGGAGCTGATCCAGATTATTGACTGGCCTTGAGGGCCTCATCGCGGGCAAGCCCGCTCCCACATTTGGAATGCAT
>NZ_JANLGL010000232.1:0-8234 GCF_024655625.1 Pseudomonas sp. 18.1.10 | reverse complement strand
CAGTTGGAACATTCAGTGACTGACACTCCGCATTCGCGAGCAAGCCCGCTCCCACATTTTGATGTGTGCCCGGCTTAGTAGGGTCAGGTGCTTTCCCGCACTTGCAACTCGAAGCCCATATCCACCACCGGCTTGGCCACCTTGTTGCCCGCCATGATCGTCAACAGGTGCTCCGCCGAGCGCCGCCCGATCGCTTCACGCGGCGTGCTGATGCTGCTCAGGCGCGGCACCATGAACGACGAGGCGGGCAGGTCGTTGAACCCCAGCACCGCCACGCGCTCTGGCACGTTGATGCCGTGGCGCAGGGCTTCCAGCAAGGCGCCCTGCGCCAGGTCGTCGTTGCCGAAGAAGATCGCGTCCACGTCGGGATGGGCGGCCAGCATCTGCAGAAACAGTTCGCCGCCCAGGCCCACGGAAGACGGGCGCGGCGTCAGCAACTCCAGCGCCGGGTCATACAGGCCGGCCTGTTGCAGCGCGCGGCGGAAACCTTCGCCCCGCAGCAAGGTGCGCTGGTCCAATTGCGCACCTATATAAGCCAGGCGCTTGCGCCCACGGGACAGCAAATGCGCCGCCGCCGTTTCACCCGCCGCCAGCTGCGAGAAGCCCACGCAGTTCACGCCGGCATTCGGGTCCAGGTCCATCATGTACACACACGGTACATTACTGGCCTCGACCATTCGTCGGGCGCTCTCGGTTCGGTCGAAACCGGTCAGCAGCAAACCCCGTGGCTGGTAGGCCATATAGTTGCGCAGCAGGTTTTCTTCTTCGTCGCGGGAATAGTGGGAGTTGCCGATCAGCACTTCAAAGCCCTTGGGCCGCAGCACTTGGTGGATGGCTTCGAGTGTTTCGATAAACAGCAGGTTGGACAATGACGGCACGATCACCACCACCGAATGGCTCTGGGCCGAGGCCAGGGCGCGGGCGGCGGGGTTGACCACGTAGCTCAGTTCACTGGCGGCCTTTTGCACTTTTTCCACCAGTTCGGTAGCCACCGTGCTGATGCCGCGCAGGGCGCGGGAGGCGGTAATCGGGCTGACGCCGGCGAGGCGGGCGACTTCGTTAAGGGTCGGGCGACCCGTGGTGCGCAATTTTTTATCGTTCTTGGAGGTCATCAGGCGGCTTGCCAAACAAAAATCGAGGCACTAAGGTAGCGCTGTCTCCAAAAGGCTGCAAATCCTTGAATTTCGGGTTGCCTGATCCGGGTTCAAACGCTTGGAGCGGATGCACGCGTCACTCCATAAAAAAAGACAAGACGGCGCGGGAAAAGCCTGTTTTTGCACTAGCCTTACAGCGTGCAAAGGTAGCGCTATCTGCGTCCTGAGGTGTTTCATGAGTCAACCTGTTACTGCCCTGGTCATCATGGGTGTTGCTGGCTGTGGCAAGACCAGCGTCAGCGAGGCCGTGTGCCGTCTGAACGGCGCCACTGCCATTGAAGGCGACAGCTTTCACCCTGCCGCGAACATCGAAAAGATGAGCGCCGGCCACCCCCTCAACGACGACGACCGTGCCGGCTGGCTCGACATCCTCTGCGATGAATTGCGCCGTTCGCTAAAAGCTGGTGAACACCCGGTACTCACCTGTTCCGCCCTCAAGAAGAAATACCGCGACCACCTGCGCGAAGCCGCGCCGGGCCTGGGTTTCGTGTTTCTGGAGCTGAGCCGTGAAGTGGCGTCCGACCGTGTGTCCCATCGCCCCGGCCACTTCATGCCGGCCAGCCTGATCGACAGCCAGTTCGCCACCCTTGAATCGCCCGTGGGTGAGCCGCTGACCCTGGCCCTCAACGCCAGCGTCGACAGTGTCGAGGCGTTGGCCGAGCAGACCCATGCCTGGTGGCTGCAACACGGCTTCGAACCTTCCAAGTGATTTTTTGCCGGAAAAGATAGCGCTATCCCCGGCAGGAAATTCAACACCCGCTTTAATAACAACAACAAACAGGAGAGACCCCCCATGTTTGGCATGTCCCACGAGTCATACCTGCTGCTCGATGCAGTGGTCACTATCATCGGGTTGATCGTACTGATCACCAAGTTCAAGGTGCACCCGTTCATTGCACTGATTATCGCGGCCGGCTTCCTCGGCCTGACCTCGGGCATGCCCGTGGACAAGATCATCAAGGCGTTCCAGGACGGCTTCGGCGGGGTGCTCGGCTTTGTCGGCATCATCCTCGCGCTGGGCACGATGCTCGGCAAGATGATGGCCGAATCCGGCGGTGCCGATCAGATCGCCCAGACCCTGATCCGTGCCTTCGGCAAGGAAAAGGTCCAGTGGGCCATGATGTTCGCTGCGTTCCTGGTGGGCATCCCGCTGTTCTTCGAGATCGGTTTTGTGTTGCTGATCCCGCTGGTATTCATCGTCGCGCGCCGCACCGGCGTGTCGCTGATAAAGATCGGCATCCCGCTGCTCGCCGGCCTGTCGGCGGTGCACGGCCTGGTGCCACCGCACCCGGGCCCGCTGCTGGCCATCGGCGTGTTTGGCGCGGACATCGGCAAGACCATCCTGTACGGCCTGATCGTCGCGCTGCCGACGGCCATCATCGCCGGCCCGATCTTTGGTACGTTCATCGCCAAGTACATCCCGGGCAACCCGTCCCAGGAACTGGTGGACCAACTGGCCCGCGAGTCGGAACACAAGAACCTGCCGAGCTTCAGCATCACCCTCATCACCGTGCTGCTGCCGGTGTTCCTGATGCTGCTGAAAACCTTCGCGGATATCGGCTTGCCTGACGGCCATATCGTGCGCAACTGGATGGACATGATCGGTCACCCGATCTCCGCACTGTTGCTGGCGTTGCTGCTGTCGCTGTACACCTTTGGCCATCGCCAGGGCATTCACTCCAAGCAGATCCTCAAGCTGCTCGACGCCAGCCTTGCGCCGACCGCCGCGATCATCCTGATTATCGGTGCCGGTGGTGGCTTCAAGCAGATGCTGGTGACCAGCGGCGTGGGCGACGTGATCGGCCATATGGCGGTGAACGCGCAGATCAACCCGATCCTGCTGGCATGGCTGGTGGCGGCGGTGATTCGTGTGGCCACCGGCTCGGCAACCGTGGCAACCATTACCGGCGCGGGCATCGTGGTGCCAGTGGTGGGGATGATTCCGGGGGTCAACCGTGAGCTGCTGGTGTTGGCGACGGGGGCGGGGTCGTTGATCTTGTCGCACGTCAACGATGCGGGGTTCTGGCTGGTGAAGCAGTACTTCAACATGACCGTGGCGGAGACGTTCAAGACCTGGACGGCGATGGAGACGATTCTGTCCGTCGTGGCGTTGATCTTCATCATGCTGCTATCGCTGGTGGTGTAAGCCACACCACAAAACCCCATGTGGGAACCCAATCAAAATGTGGGAGCTGGCTTGCCTGCGATAGCTTCACCTCGGTCTAACTGAAACACCGAGGTGCCTGCATCGCGGGCAAGCCCGGCTCCCACACAAGCCAGCTCCCACATTGATTGGGTTTCTACAGGTGGATTGGATTAGGCCTTGGTAACCAGGCCATCCGCCCGAAACATCCCGCGAATCCCCCGCACCGCCTGCCGGATCCGGTCCTGGTTCTCGATCAGCGCAAAGCGCACATGGTCATCGCCATACTCGCCAAACCCAATCCCCGGCGACACGCACACCTTGGCTTCCAGCAGCAGCTTCTTGGCAAATTCCAGCGAACCCATGGCGGCATACGCCTCGGGAATCTTCGCCCAGACGTACATCGACGCCTTCGGGTTCTCCACCATCCAACCCAACTCATGCAGGCCCTTGACCAGCACGTTGCGGCGTTGGCGATACTGCTCGGCAATGTCCTTCACGCACTGTTGGTCGCCTTCCAGCGCGGCAATCGCCGCCACTTGCAGCGGCGTGAACGTGCCGTAGTCGTGGTAGCTCTTGATGCGCGCCAGGGCGTTGACCAGTTCCGGGTTGCCCACCATGAAACCGATGCGCCAGCCGGCCATGTTGTAGCTCTTGGACAGGGTGAAGAACTCCACCGCAATGTCCTTGGCGCCCGGCACTTGCATGATCGACGGGGCTTTCCAGCCGTCGTAGACGATGTCGGCGTAGGCCAGGTCGTGGATCACCAGCACGTCGTACTGCTTGGCCAGCGCGATCACGCGTTCGAAGAAATCCAGCTCCACGCACTGCGCGGTGGGGTTGGACGGGAAGCCGAGGATCATCATCTTGGGCTTGGGGATCGAGCCGCGAATCGCCCGTTCCAGTTCTGCGAAGAAATCCACGCCGGGAATCAACGGCACCGAACGCACCTGGGCGCCGGCAATCACCGCGCCGTAGATATGGATCGGATAGCTCGGGTTGGGCACCAGCACGGTGTCGCCCTGGTCCAGGGTGGCCAGCATCAAGTGCGCCAGGCCTTCCTTGGAACCGATGGTGACGATGGCTTCCGACTCGGGGTCGATATCCACTTCATAGCGGTCCTTGTACCAGCGCGAAATCGCCCGGCGCAGACGCGGAATGCCTTTGGAGGTGGAGTAGCCGTGGGTGTCTTCACGCTGGGCCACTTGCACGAGTTTTTCGACAATGTGCGGCGGCGTGGGGCCGTCAGGGTTGCCCATGCTCAAGTCGATGATGTCTTCGCCGCGCCGACGCGCAGCCATCTTCAGCTCGGCTGTGATATTGAAAACGTAAGGGGGGAGTCGATCTATGCGCGCAAAGCGGCGCGGCGAACCTTGGTCTGCCATTGTTGCCTCGAGGTACGTAAGCGCCCGGAACCGTCCGAGCGACGTCGGCCACTGCGGTGGCCTGCGGGCAGACAATACGGGCGATGATGGCCAGTTGTCCAGATGCGTCGGAAAATTTTCTGCTTGGAGTGCAGCGCGGATATGCCCCTATACTCGATGCGGGTTTGTTCCCTATAAGAAGGAGACTGTTCGTATGGATCAGCAGACAAAACAACCGTTGGAGCCACGCATGGAAGCGGGCAAGGCGCTGGTGATTGCCGGTGTACAAGGGCGTTATTCGAAGGCCACCGTGGGCGATATTCCCAAGCTGTGGGAGTTGTTCGACACCTGCATCAAGGACATCAAGAAACGCGTCGGCGGCGTGACCTATGGGGTCTGCCATAACCCCAACCATGGCGAATTCGATTACATGGCCGGTGTCGAAGTCCCCACCAAAGCCGATGTGCCGAGCAACTTCGAATGCATCGAAATCCCACCGCTCAACTACGCCGTGTTCCCGCATTACGGGCCGGTGCAGGCGCTTGAGCAAACCTACGAACGGATCATGTTCGAATGGCTGCCGCACTCCGGCTACAAGGTCATGGGGGCGGACTTCGAGCGCTACAGCGCCGATTTTGACGTGCGCAAGGGCACCGGCACGGTGGAAATCTGGCTACCGGTGGGCGAACGCGGCTGAAACGTCAGCCACTGTCACGAGCCCCAGTAAACCCGCTGTTGACTCTGTGGCGAGGGAGCTTGCTCCCGCTGGGCTGCGTAGCGGCCCCGAGATTTTGGGAGCGCTTCGCACTCCAGCGGGAGCAAGCTCCCTCGCCACAGGATGTTCAACCGCCGAAAGTGAGTTGGAAACCCTGCGCCGATTGGCGTATGGCTTTTGCTACGTCGGGTGCCGAGCGGCAGTACTCGTCTTCGCGCTTGAGCACGACTTCCAGGGTTTGCAGCAGTGCCTGGATGCGTGTTTCGGGATGTTCGACTTCGCAGGTACGCGCGAACTCAAGGATGCCCAGGCGTGAGGCAAACAATGATTTGCTGCCGTCCAGATCCAGTGCAAGCGAATCTTCAGGAATGTACGCAGTGGTATTGACGATGTCGTAGGCCGGCGCTAGCCGAGTGTCTGAACTCAGCGGGTCACCGTAGAGCACGCCGAAGTTCTTCAAGTGAGCGTCGCCATTCCCCACAATGCAGCTGAGCGCCACGCTATCAAACAACTGATCAAGTGAACTGCGATGCTGTTCCGGCGAACAGAACACACGCACTGCCTTGGCGATCGCGGCATAGCTTTTAGTGTATTTCTGCTCGGCAGATAACCCCATCAGCGTCGTCATGTCTTCGAAGCCCAGCGGGTTGAGCTGCGCATCCCGATCAAAGCGCCGCATGATGAACAGCTTATGGTTCTGCGACAGGTAAAACGGCGGCACCGGGAGACCTGCGTCCCGGGCGATGGACATGCACAGGTATTCATTGATCGCCAGGCCGGGAAACTCATCCCGTCCGCTTTTGATAATCAGGTCGTTGGTTTTCGATGTGAACTTCTGCTCGGGTGTCCGGGGTTTTTCCGGCACCAGCACCTTCGGTTGCACCCCAGAAATGCCCGCCCGCAGGATGTACCGATCCACCAGCTCGGCGAACAGGTTTTCTGCACCGTCCCAGGCGAGAATCTCGTCGAGGTTTTCCCCGGTTGCGGGAGGTCCGTTGCGTTGGATCAGGTCGTTCACTTGATCCGAGGCCACGAAAACCCGACCGATAGGGGCGCTGCTACCCGAAAGCGCCAGCAGTAGCATGGGATCGACCTTGACTGTTTTTGCCAGGCGATTGCGCAGTTGCTCCAGCACATAGCCTTCCGGCAGGTTCATCTGGAAGATGGGGTGAAGCTCCCGGCGCCGGTATTCTTCGGCACGCACCGGCATTGTCAGACTGACTGCGCTTGTTGCCTGCGCGTTATCGCTGTAGCGAAACAGATAGTCGTTGGCACTCACCAAGACGCTGCCGCTCTCGCCTTGAGGCGTGTGAACACGCAAGCTGGGGTTATTCATCGAACAGATCCTCCAGTTCTTCCAGTGTCGGCAGGGTCACGGGCACGAGTTTGAATTCACTGCCCAGCGCGGCAATGACGCGGGCATAGGCATTCATGGAGACCGACGGGCTGCCCTGTTCAATTTCAATCAGCTTTTGACGGGTAACGCCTGCAAGCTTCGCCAACTGTGCCTGTGTGTAGCCTCGATTGAGGCGCATGGCACGGATTTGATCGCCAAGCCGCTGCGTGATTACTGCAGTATCCATGTCATGTATTCATTACTTTTAAATTGATAGGTCATGTATACGTTACATTTTTACGGTGTCAAGCTCACCCCGACCAACCACCCAACTCAACCGTCGCTCAAACCCCTCCCGCGCCTTATACGCCTCCCCGCAATCCACCCACCCAGCCCTCAGGTACAAACCCATCGCGGCCATGTTGTCGCTGTCCACCGACAACTCAATCGCCTTGATCTGCGGCCACGCGTGCAACGCCGCAGCCGGCAGCGCCTGCAAACACGCCTTGCCAAACCCTCGGCCTTGTTGCCCGCGATCCACCTGGAATGCATGCAGCGTAGCGCTGTGTTCATCGGCCCAATGGGGCAGGCAGGGCGGGCGTTTGAGCAGCAGGAAGGCCACGGGCTGGTTGTCGGCGAGCAGGGCGAAGCCTTTGATAGCATCGGGATGGGGATTGACCAACAGGCTGTTCAGCGCGCAATAGATATCGCCGGAAAACGCCAGTTGTTCGGGGTGTACTTGCAGGGTGTCGAGCTGCTGTTTTTGCGCAAGGCTCAGCGTCTCATAGGGGACGAGGCGGGTTTCCATCGGGGCGGCATCCCAAATACTACAGAGAGCTGGCGATTCTAGCGGGTTTGTCGCCTGTCTGGTCGAACGCAAACCTGGGGCGGCGCGAACTATAGTGAGTGCCGTGCAGCCATTGACTCTCTGAACACAACAATCAAAAAATCAGGAGGTTTACCCCATGTCCAGCCAACCTGCCGAATTTGAACTGTCCATCAGCCGCGTGATCGATGCCCCCCGCAGCCGGGTATTCCGCGCCTGGACCGAGCCGGCCCTGTTGCAACAGTGGTGGGGCCCACACGGCATGACCACCCCCGAGTGCGAAATGAACCTGTGGGTCGGAGGCCTGTTTCGCACCCTGATGCGCGCGCCGGACGGCAGTGAGTACCCGACCCAAGGCGTGTTCCTGGAGATCGTCGCGCCACGCCGGCTGGTGTTTACCGATGCCTATAAGCCGGGATGGATTCCTTCGGGCAAGCCGTTCATGACGGCTGAAGTGACCTTTCAGGAGGTCGAAGGCAACAAGACCCTCTACACCGCCCGTGCCATGCATTGGAGTGCCGAAGACAAGCAGGCCCACGAGGCGATGGGTTTTCATGATGGCTGGGGGCAGAGCCTGGAGCGGTTGGTGACGTTGGTCACTCAAGGCATGAGCGATTGACCAGACTGTAGGCAATCAAAACTGTGGGAGCTGGCTTGTGTGGGAGCGGGCTTGCTCGCGAATGCGGTGTGTCAGTC
>NZ_JANLGL010000231.1:0-8267 GCF_024655625.1 Pseudomonas sp. 18.1.10 | reverse complement strand
AGCTAGCACATCTTGTACTGATCCACCGCATTCGCGAGCAAGCCCGCTCCCACATTTGGCCTGTGCTGTCTGGAAGACTTCATACAAAAACAAGAGACGTGCCTATGTCCGACATCCTCTGGCAACCCTCCCCGGAACGCATCGCCGCCACGCGCATGGACCAGTTCCGCCGCTACATCAACGAGCGCTACGCCCTGCAACTCGCCGACTACCCCGCCCTGCACCAGTGGAGCATCGACCAGCGCCCCGACTTCTGGCAGGCCATCGTCAGCTTCTTCGACGTGCAGTTTCACCACCCGCCCAGCGCCGTGCTGGTCGAAGGCGATGAAATGCCCAGCGCCCAGTGGTTCCCCGGCGCCACCCTGAACTTCGCCGAGCACCTGCTGCGCCGCCGCGACGACCACCCCGCCGTGGTCGCCATCGGTGAAGACGGCCAGCGCGAACAATTGACCTACGCCGAACTGGCGGCCCACGTCGCCGGCCTGCAGCAAAGCCTGCGGGCCATCGGCGTGACCCAGGGCGACCGCGTGGCCGCCTGCATGCCCAACACCTGGCAAACCCTGGTGGGCATGCTTGCCACCACCAGCCTCGGGGCAATCTGGTCGTGCTCCTCGCCAGACTTCGGCACCCAAGGCGTGATCGACCGTTTCGGCCAGATCGAACCCAAGGTGCTGATGACCTGCGCCGGTTACCGCTACGCCGGCAAAACCATCGACCAGAGCGCCAAGCTCAATGAAATCCTCGAACGCCTGCCGTCCCTGGAACAGCTGATCGTCGTGCCGTACGCACGGCCCCAGGCGCAGGTCGAGGACTATCAAACGGCGGCCAGCGTCAGCCTGTGGGGCGACTTCTACCAACCCGGCGGCGAGCCTGAATTCCTCGCCGTGCCCTTCGACCACCCGCTGTACATCCTGTATTCCAGCGGCACCACCGGCGTGCCTAAATGCATCGTCCACTGCACCGGCGGCGTGTTGCTTACGCACCTGAAGGAACACGGCCTGCATGCCGACCTGAACCGTGAGGACTGCCTGTTCTACTACACCACCTGCGGCTGGATGATGTGGAACTGGCTGGTCTCGGTGCTGGCCATCGGCGCCACGGCGGTGCTGTATGACGGCTCGCCGTTTCATCCGGGGCCAGAGCGTTTGATCGACTTGATCGACGCCGAACGGATCAGCGTGTTCGGCACCAGCCCCAAGTTCCTCGCCACCCTGGAAAAGGCCGGCCTGCAACCGCGCCTGAGCCACGATTTGCGCAGCCTCAAGGGCTTGATTTCCACCGGCTCGCCGCTGTCGCCACAGAGCTACGACTACGTGTACCGCGAGATCAAGGCGCAGTTGTGCCTGTCGTCCATGTCCGGCGGCACCGATATCGTCTCCTGCTTTGTGATCGGCAACCCGGTGCTGCCGGTGCGCCGGGGCGAGATGCAGTGCAAGAGCCTGGCGATGGCAATCGAGGTGTGGGATGACCAGGGCCGCGCGCTGGTCGGCGAAAAAGGCGAGCTGGTCTGCACCCGGCACTTCCCGGCCATGCCCATCGGGTTGTGGAACGACCCCGAGCAAACGAAGCTGCGCGCCTCGTATTTCAGCCAGTTCCCCGGCGTGTGGGCCCAGGGCGACTACGCCGAGCAACGGCCCAACGGCAGCCTGTTGATTCATGGGCGCTCCGACGCGGTGCTCAACCCTGGCGGCGTGCGCATTGGCACGGCGGAAATTTATCGCCAGGTGGAAAAAGTCCCCCAGGTGCTGGAAAGCCTGGCCATTGGCCAACGCTGGCAGGATGACGTGCGGGTGGTGCTGTTTGTGCGCCTCAACGACGGTATCGAACTGGATGAGGCCCTGGAACAGCAGATCCGCCAGGTGATCCGCGCCAACACCACGCCGCGCCATGTGCCAGCAAAAATCCTCGCTGTCACGGATATCCCCCGCACCATCAGCGGCAAGATCGTCGAATTGGCGGTGCGTAACGTGGTGCATGGCGAACCGGTGAAAAACACCGACGCCCTCGCCAACCCGCAGGCCCTGGAGGAGTTTCGCGACCGCCCCGAGCTGGCTTGAAGATGAAAGGTTTCAGCCCTGACACACTCATTTGAAGACAAAACCCCAATGCATGCTATTTTTCGAGGGGTAGTCAGCCGTTCCCGGCTCACGGGATAATCGGCGTTTGTCATATTTCAAAGCATTACGCTCAGGGCTTTTTCATGAATGGAACACCCACCGTCAGCACAGCCGCCGCCTTGATCGCGCGGCTGGACTGGGGGCAAAGCCCCCTCGGTGAGATCAACGACTGGCCGCAAAGCCTGCGCACCGCCGTGGATATCGTCGTGCACTCGCCGATGCCGATGCTCCTGCTGTGGGGCAGCCAACTGACCCAGCTGTACAACGACGGTTTTGCCCTGTTGGCCGGCAACAAGCATCCCGACGCCCTCGGCCAGCCGGCGCACCAGGCCTGGCCGGAGCTGCAAAGCTTCACCGCGCCGATCTACAACGCGGTGCTTGAAGGCCAGGTGCGCACCTTCACCGAACAGCGCTTTATCCTGCAACGCAATCACCGCGACACCGAGATCTGGCTGGACCTGACCTACAGCCCGGTGCGCGATGAAAGCGGCAGCGTCGCCGGCATCCTGGTCACTGCCATCGAAACCAACGAACGCCGCAAGGCCCAGCACAACACCGAGCAACGCCTGCAACTGGCGCTGGCCGCCACCGATGCCGTGGGCACCTGGGATTGGGATATCGGCGAAGACCGCTTTATCGCCGACGCCCACTTCGCCTACCTGCACGGCGTGGCGCCCGACCACGCCAGCCTGCTGCCCATCAGCGCCTACCTGCAAGGCGTGCACCCCGAAGACCGTGGCATGGTGGCGCGCAGCATCAAGCACTGCATCACCTTTGGCACCGAATACGCCGAGGAATACCGCCTGCTGCAAGCCGACGGTACGGTGCGCTGGGTGTTTGCCCGGGGGCGTTGCTACAAGGACCACCAGGGCCGCCCGGCGCGTTTTCTCGGCGCGGCACTGGACCTCACCGAGCGCAAGCACACCGAGCAGGCCTTGCGCCAAAGCCAGACCGAGTTGCAGCTGATTATCAACGCCATGCCGGTGCTGATCGGTTATGTCGATCACGAACAACGCTTTCGCCTGAACAACAGCGCGTACCTGGAGTGGTACGGCATGACGCCCCAGGAGCTGTACGGCAAGACCATCCGCGAAGTGCTCGGCGACGAGGTGTATGCCGGCCGCGAGGATCAGATCAACGCGGCGCTCAAGGGCAAGGCGTGCAGCTTCCAGACCATCACCCCGCACCGCGACGGGCGCCCGCGTCACGCGCTGATGAAGTACCTGCCGCGGTTCAGCAATGACGGCTCGGTGAATGGTTTCTACATCTTTGTGATCGACGAAACCGAACGCAAACTCACCGAAGAAGCCCTGCGCCACCTCAACGAAAACCTTGAAGAACGCGTGGCCCAGCGCACCCAGGCGCTGGCCGAAGCCAACCAGCGCCTGCAAAACGAGATGTTTGAACGCGAGCGCGCCGAAGACGCCCTGCGCCATGCGCAGAAGATGGAAGCCGTGGGCCAGCTGACCGGCGGCATCGCCCACGACTTCAACAATATGCTCACCGGGATCATCGGCAGCCTGGACCTGATGCAACGCTACATCGCCGCCGGGCGCAGCGATGAAATCAGCCGCTTTACCGACGCCGCCGTGTCGTCCGCCCACCGCGCCGCCGCCCTCACCCACCGCCTGCTGGCGTTTTCGCGGCGCCAGTCCCTGGACCGCCGCCCGCTGGACCCGAACCAGTTGGTGGCGTCCCTGGAAGAGCTGTTCCGCCGCACCAAGGGCGCGCATATCGCGCTCAAGGTGCAACTGGGCCACGACATCTGGCCGGTGAACACCGACGCCAGCCAACTGGAAAACGCCCTGCTCAACCTGGTAATCAACGCGCGCGACGCCATGCCCGACGGCGGCGAACTGCTGATCGAAACGGCCAACAGCTACCTGGACGGCACCGACATCACCACCCTGGAACCGGTGAAAGCCGGCGATTACGTGATGCTCGGCGTATGCGACAACGGCGCGGGAATGGCGCCGAAGATCCTCGCCAAGGCGTTCGACCCGTTCTTTACCACCAAGCCCATCGGCCAAGGCACGGGCCTGGGGCTGTCGATGATCTACGGCTTTGCCCAGCAGTCCGGCGGGCACGTGACCATCCACAGCGCACCGGGCCAGGGCACCTGCGTGCGCCTGTACCTGCCGCGCCTGCATGGCACTGCGCTGGAAAGCAGCCTGCCGGCCAGCCTCGCGGAAGCCCCGGTGGCCCTGGCCGGTGAAGCCGTGGTGGTGGTCGAGGACGACCCGGCGGTGCGCATGCTGGTGGTCAACGTGCTCGACGAGCTGGGCTACACCGCGCACCAGGCGGCGGATGCACGCACCGCGCTGCCGCTACTGGAGTCGGATTTGCGCGTGGATCTGCTGGTCACCGATGTCGGCCTGCCGGGCATGAACGGCCGGCAACTGGCAGAGATCGCCCGCCAGCACCGGCCGGGCCTGCGCGTGTTGTTCATGACCGGTTACGCGGAAAAAGCCGCCGAGCGCCAAGGCTTCCTGGAGGACGGCATGGACATGGTGGCCAAGCCGTTTTCCATCGACCTGCTGGCCACGAAAATCCGCAGCATGATCAGCGTGGTCGAATGAGTTCAGGCATAATCGCCCGCCGTTGCAGGTACCTGGTAGAGATCAATGAAAGCCCAAGCCCGTCATATCCTGGTGAAAACCAGCGAAGAAGCCGAACAACTCAAGCAGCGCATTGCCAAGGGCGAAGCCTTTGACGTGCTGGCCAAGAAGTACTCCACCTGCCCATCGGGCAAGCGCGGCGGTGATCTGGGGGAGATTCGACCGGGGCAGATGGTGGGGGTGATCGATGCGGTGATCTTCAAGAAGCCGCTGCGGGTGGTGCATGGGCCGATCAAGAGCAAGTTTGGCTATCACTTGGTGCAGGTGTTTTACCGCGATTGAGGGTTGGCTTTAGACCGCTTTCGCGAGCAAGCCCGCTCCCACATTTGACCGTATTCCTTCAGATAAAACGCGGTCACCTGTGGGAGCGGGCTTGCTCGCGAACCGTCGCAGGCGGCCACTCACCGCGGAATCAAAGCGCCCGGCAACTGAATCACCCGACTCGCCAACCCATGCCCCGCCACCGCTGCTTGCTCCGGCGAGCCGCCCTTCAACCGACTGGCCAAATACGCCGCACTGAACGAATCCCCCGCCGCCGTCGTATCCACCACCTTCTCCACCTTGATCGCCGGCACCGCAAAGTGCTCGCCCTCAAACCGGATCAGGCACTCCTCCGCACCACGCTTTAGCACCACTTCCTCAATCCTCGGATACGCCGCAAACACCTGCTCACTGCTGGCATAGCCAAACAACGCGCGCTCGTCATCCTCGGTCAGCAAGGCCATGTCCACCTCGGCCAGGACCTTGCGATACGCCACGCGTGCCGCCTCGACATTGGCCCACAAACGCGGGCGGTAGTTGTTGTCGAACACCACCTTGCCGCCGCGCCGGCGGGTTTCGACCAGGGTGTGCAGCAAGCGCTCGCGGCCGATTTCACCCAGCACCGCCAGGGTGATGCCGCTGAAATACACCACGTCGTAATCCGCCAGTGCGGCGAGGATCGGTTCGGCGGCGGGTGTGGTGAAGCAGTCGCGCACGGCGGCTTCGTTGCGCCAGTAGAGGAATTTGCGCTCGCCATTGGCGTCGGTCTGGATGCAGTACAAACCCGGCAAGCGCCCGGGCAGGCGCTGGACCATGCCGAGGCCGAGACCTTCGTCGGCCCATTGCTGGCACATGGCGTCGCTGAAGCTGTCATCGCCTAGCGCCGTCACATAGTCGACGTTGCCGCTATCGCCCAGCTCGCGGCGCAGGTACACCGCCGTGTTCAGGGTGTCGCCGCCGAAGCTTTGGTGCAGGCTGCCGTCGGCGCGGTGTTGCAGTTCGATCATGCATTCGCCGATGAGGGCGATGTGGGGGTGGACAGTCATGATGGGGTCTCGGGTGTGGCTGATGGCCTCTTCGCGAGCAAGCCCGCTCCCACATTGGATTGGGTTCACAGATTTCTATTTGTGAATACAGTCAAGTGTGGGAGCGGGCTTGCTCGCGAAGGGAGCGACTCGGTCTAGAAGCAGGTATGCAAACTCTCAACCACCTGCAACTGCTCATCCACCAGGCAACCCACCTGCCACTTGTCAAAGGTCAGGCAAGGGTGCGAAGTGCCGAAGGAAATGATGTCGCCAATGCGTAGCTCAACTCCAGCAGCGACGGTCATGAACGCATGCTGGTCCATCACCGCCGTAACCTTGCACGCACTCACATCATCACCTTCAGCGCCGACAACGCCCGCCTTGTAGCGCTTGAGCGGCACCGGCAAACCGGCGTCGTAGGCCACGTCACGCTTGCCCAGGGCGATCACCGCAAAGCCCGGCTCGGGCATCGATTGCACATGGGCCCAGACTTCCAGGGCCGGGCGCAGGCCTTCGCTGAGGTCGCTGCGACGGTCGAGCACGCAGCATTGCGCTTCTTTGTAGATGCCATGGTCATGGGCCACGTAGCTACCCGGGCGCAGGACGCTGAGGAAGCGGCCAGCGGCGTTCTGTTCTTCGAAGGACTCGGCGATCAAGTCATACCAGGCCGAGCCCGAGGCGGTGATGATGGGCTTGGGCAGGTCGAAAGAGCCGTTATTTTGCAGATCCACCGCCAGGCGCACCAGGCTCGCGGCGAAGTCGCGGATGCCGCTGATGGCGTGCTCGCCGTGGATCACCCCTTCGTAGCCTTCGATCCCGGTGAGGGCCAGGGCCGGTTGGGCCTTGATCGCCTTGGCCAGGTCGCGCACTTCCTGTTCGCTGCGGCAACCGCAGCGGCCGCCGACCACGCCGTATTCGATCATCACGTTGAGGCGCAGGCCACGGGCGGCGAAAAACAGGCCGAGGTCGGCGACGTTGTCCGGGTGGTCGACCATGCAGTGGAAGTCGAAATCCTTGTCCGCCAGCAGGTCGGCGATCAGCGCCATGTTGGGCGCGCCCACCAGTTGGTTGGCCATCAGCACGCGGCGCACGCCACCGGCATAGGCGGCACGGGTCTGCACCGCGCTGGCCAGGGTGATGCCCCAGGCGCCGGCGGCGATCTGCCGCTGGAACAGCGCGGGCATCATGCTGGTCTTGCCATGGGGCGCCAGCTCGGCGCCGCTGTTGCTGACGAAGGTTTGCATCCAGCGAATGTTGTGTTCCAGGGCCTCGCGGTGCAGCACCAGGGCGGGCAGGCTGACGTCACGGACCAGGTGGGCACCGACGGCGGCGGCGCCCTTTGCAACGGCATTGATGGCAGACATGAAATGCTCCTATTCGTTGATGCGACGGGCCAGGTTGTTGGCGCTGTCGATCAGCACCCGGCGATAGTCGTTGTAGTTTTTCAGCGCATCGGCCCGTGGGGCGACGATGCACAGGGTCGCAATGCTGATGCCTTGCGCGTCCCGTACCGGGGCGGCAAAGCAATGGGTAAAGGTGTCGGCCACACTGTCGAAGGAAAAGAACCCCTCGAGGGTGGCCTGACGGATTTGTGCGAGGAAGGTCTCCAGCGGCAAGCGCTGGCCGTCCGGCAGGATAAAGTCGTCGTGGTCGATCAGGTCGATGATCTGCTTGTCGCTCAAATGCCCGAGCAACAGGCGCCCGGACGCGGTCCAGGGGATCGGCGCGTTTTCGCCGATGTCCGAGGAAATGCGAAAATGCCGCTCGCCCTCGCGCATCAGCGCCACCGTGTATTTGCGCCCGTTGAGCAGGCACATCTGCGCGGTTTCGTGGGTTTGGCTGACGATCTCCTGCAGGGCGTGATCGGCCTCGCGGGTCAGGTCGAAGTGACGCAGGTGCGCCTGGCCGAGGAAGTACAGCTGGCGGCCGAGGTAGACGTGACCGTCCTTGCCCACGGTTTCGAGGATGCGCCGTTCCAGCAGTGAGGCGACCAGTTCATAGACCGTGGACTTGGGGCTGCCGATGCCGCTGGCAATATCATTCGGGCGCAGGGGCTGGCCGATCTCCTTGAGAAAATCGAGGATATCGAACGCCCGGTCCAGGCCTTTGGCGCGGCGTTTGATGGTGTCTTCGGTCATGGCAGTCATCGGCCCCTTTCAAAATAGTGCTAACAACACAAATCCCCTGTGGGAGCGGGCTTGCTCGCGAAGGCGGTGTGTCAGTGAATGCATGTGTCACTGAACCCT
>NZ_JANLGL010000230.1:0-8281 GCF_024655625.1 Pseudomonas sp. 18.1.10 | reverse complement strand
TGATACACCGCATTCGCGAGCAAGCCCGCTCCCACACAAGCCCGCTCCCACATTTTGATTTAGCCAGCCTTAAGCTTTGGGTACGGTACTGAACACGCCTCATCCAGAAACTTCACCACAGTACCCATGCACGCCTGGCGTTCTTCGACATGGGGCATATGGCTGGAGTCTTCAAACAGCGCCCAGCGCACATCCGCGATTTCATCCAGGAACGGCTTGACCACCAATGGCGTGGCCTCGTCATGTCGCCCGGAGATCACCAGGGTCGGCACCTTGATCGCCGACAACCGGCCAATCGATTTCCAATCCTTCAAGCTGCCAATCACGTGGAACTCGGTGGGGCCGCTCATGGCGTGGTACACCGTGGGGTCCGAGTCGACCTGCGCAAAGGTCCGCGCGACTTCTTCCGGCCATGGATTGACGCGGCACACGTGCTGGTCATAGAAAATCCGCGAGGCGGCGAGGTATTCCGGGTCTTGATAGGTGCCGGCGGCTTCATGCTTGAGCAGGGTTTCGTGCACGCCTTCAGGCAACAGCTTACGCAGGCGGTTGGCTTCGCTGACCCAGGTGCGCATGCACGTCGGCGAGTTGGCCGGGATAAACGCGCGCAGGCCCTTGGGCTGGCGGATCGCATGTTCGCTGCCGAGCATGCCGCCCCAGGACTGGCCAAGGATCGCGTAGTTATCGCGGATGTTCAGGTGGTCGAGCAGGTTGTCCAGTTCGGCGAGGAACAGGTCGACGGTCCAGAACGCAGGGTCTTTGTCCGGCAAATGGGTGGAGCGGCCGTTGCCCAGTTGATCGTAGTGGATCACGGCATGGCCGCTGGCGGCGACGTCCTTGAAGGCGTCGACATAGTCATGGGTGCAGCCGGGGCCGCCGTGGATAATCACCAGCGGCGTGCGGCCGGTGGTCAGGTCGCCGGTGACGCGGTACCAGGTCTGGTAGGCGCCAAAGGCCGCATACCCTTCGCGGATTTTTTCGATGAATTCCATTTCGTACCCTGCTCGTGAAAAAAGGATCAGGGACACGATAGTCGGCACGCCAGATTTAGGTAACTAGCAAAACAGCTAGGTTTTACCCATCGGTCAATCTTCCAGCAGGCGGTAATGGGTGGCGCGCACCACTGCTTGTACGCGGTTCTTGGCCCCCAGCTTGTGCATCGCCGAGGCCAGGTGCAGGGTGACCACCGCCAGTGAACGGCTCAACTGCGTGGCGATTTCAGCTGCGGTGAGGCCGTCGGCGGCCCATTTCAGGCATTCGCGTTCGCGTTTGGTCAGGTGGATATGCGGGTAGGTACGTAGTTCTTTACTGAACAGCGGGTAGGCCGCTTCCTGCAAGGCATGGGTAATCAGGCTGAAATCCGCCAGGGTCTGCTGTGCATCCTGCAACACGCTGCGAGCCTTGCCGATACGCAAACCGGTCAACGAGGCAAAGCCACCGCGCGGCAAGTGGATGGGCACGCTGACGCCGCAGGTCAGTTGGCGTTCGTGCAGGTACGAGGAAACCGGGGCGTGGCAGGGGTCGATGATCTTTTGCAGCGCCGTCTGGGCTTTGGCCTCGTAGGACCAGACAAATGGCGAGACCGTGCTCAAGGCCAGGTGCTGCACCGGGTCGATCTGGTAAAAACCTTCGCCGCACCACAGCGCGTGCCAATCGGGCGGCGTGTTGCGCAGTTCCAGTACCGAAGGGGTAATCAAGGCGCCGTCATGGTCGATGGGCACCGGGGTGTAGTCATACACCAGTGCATCGAACCCCAACTGTTGGGCGAGGATAAAGGTGTTGTCCATCTGTTCGTCCAGGCTCCTGCCCGGCATCAGACGGTTATTGAAGGCAGTAAGCTTGGCCAGCATCCGTTCTGCTCCCGAATTCATTTGAATCTCGACTTGCGGCAAGTAGAATGCCACGCCCCGGCGAAGGACTGCCAGGCCAAACCTATAAGAAATACTAGGTTATGGACGCACGGCATCCTCGGTAGTGTTGGCCTGATAAACGGCCGCTGCCAGCCAGGCCGATACCTCACAAGGAATGTATGCATGTGGCGTGAAATTGCCCCCGACCAGCAGTACAACGTGCAAGTCGACGGCCATAACCTCGTGGTCTACAGCTTCGGCGCTGGCGATGAGGTGCTCTTGTGCCTCAACGGCGGCCCGGGCTTGCCGTGTGACTACTTGCGCGACGCCCATGGCTGGCTCAAGGACCATAACCTGCGAGTGGTTGCATTCGACCAGCTTGGCACCGGCGCATCAGCCAGACCGACCGATGTTTCCCTGTGGGAAATCCGCCGATATGTCGAAGAAGTCGAAACCGTGCGCCAAACCCTGAATCTGGGGCGCGTGCATCTGCTCGGGCATTCCTGGGGCGGCTGGCTCGGCATCGAATACGCCATCCATTACCCCGATGCGCTGAAAAGCCTGATCCTCGAAAACACCGTCGGCGACATTCCGCACCTGTCCCAGGAACTCGAACGCCTGCGCGGCGCCCTCGGCAGTGAAACCGTGGCGATGATGCAGCGCCATGAAGCCATGGGCACCCTCGACCATCCGCAGTACCAGGCCGCCATCACCTTGCTCAACTACCGCCACGTGTGCCGCCTGGACGAATGGCCCGAGCCGGTCAAGCGCTCCCTCGGCGACTGGAACATGGGCCCTTACGAAACCATGCAGGGGCCCAACGAGTTTCTCTATGTCGGCAACCTCAAGGACTGGAACCGCATCCCCGAGATGGCCGCCTTCAAGATGCCTACGCTGATTACCACCGGCCAGCACGACGAACTCACCCCGGCCTGTGCGATGCGCATGAAGATGGCAGTCAAGCACGCCGAACTCCACGTCTTTCCCAACAGCAGCCATATGCCGTTTTACGAAGAGCCCCAGGCTTACTTCCCGGTGTTGCTGGACTTCCTCGCGCGTCACCGAGGCTGACGGATGAACCTGGCGCGCTACCGTTTTGTGCTGTCCCGGCCGCTGCAATTGCTGCCGGTGTTGTTTGGCATCAGCCTGATTACCTTTATCCTGGTGCGCTCGATCCCCGGCGACCCGGCGCGCGCCTTGCTGGGCTCGCGCAGCACACCGGACGCGCTGCTGAAAATCCGCGCCCAGTACGGCCTCGACCAGCCGTTGTGGCTGCAATATTTCTACTTCCTGAAGAACCTGCTCAAGGGCGATCTCGGCCAATCGCTGTTGTACAAGGTCGATGCCCTGAAGCTGATCGTCACCCGCATCGAACCGACCCTGGTGCTGGTGCTCGGCAGCGTGCTGCTGGCGTTGTTGATCGCGGTGCCGCTGGCCACCCTGGCGGCACGCAACAAGGGCGGCTGGGTGGATAACCTGATCCGCGTGTTCACCACGGTCGGCCTGGGCATGCCGGCGTTCTGGCTGGGCTTGATGCTGATCCTGCTGCTGAGTGTGAAGTGGGGCCTGTTTCCGGTGTCGGGCTACGGCCGCACCTTTCTCGACAAGGCGCACCACATGGTGTTGCCGTGCCTGACCATTGCCCTGGCACTGTCGGCGGTGCTGGTGCGCAACCTGCGGGCGAGCATGTTGATGGAATTGCAGGCCGATCACGTCACCGCCGCCCGGGCGCGCGGGTTGTCGGAAGCGGCGGTGTTTCGCCGGCACGTGTTGCCCAACTCCCTGGTGCCGGCGGTCAATCTGCTGGCGGTGAATATCGGCTGGCTGATAAGTGGCACGGTGGTGATCGAAAGCCTGTTCGCCATCCCCGGCATCGGCCAATTGCTGGTGCGCGGCATCTTTACCCGCGACTACATGGTGGTGCAGGGCGTGGCCATGGTGCTGGCGTGTGCGACGGTCATGGTCAACTTTGCCGCCGACGTCGTCACGGTGGCCCTCGACCCACGGGTGAAGATGCAATGAGCAGCCGCCCGTTGATTGCCCCCTGGCGCTTGCGCCTGCGCTTTGGTTTTCGCAATGGCCGGCTGACCGCCGCGTGGGGCCTGTTGATCCTGTTGCTGTGGTTTGCCCTGGCGCTGTTTGCGCCGTGGATCGCGCCCTATGACCCGATTGCGCAGAACACCGAGTTCAGTTTGCTGAGCCCCAGCCTGGCTCATCCTTTCGGCACCGATAACTATGGCCGCGACATTCTTTCCAGGGTGATCTGGGGCGCACGCATCGACCTGCAACTGGCCATCGTCGGCGTGATCTTTCCGTTCATGATCGGCACCTTTGTCGGCGCAGTGTCCGGTTACATCGGCGGGCGTTTCGACAGCTTCTGCATGCGCGTGATCGACGTGATCCTTGCGTTCCCGTTCCTGGTGTTGATGCTGGCGATCATGGCCATCCTCGGGCCGGGCCTGAAGAGCTTTTATATCGCCATGGCGCTGGTGGGCTGGGTGTCGTATGCGCGGCTGATCCGCTCGCAGATCCTGGTGCTCAAGGAAAGCGATTTTGCCCTGGCCGCCAAGAGCCTGGGGTTTGGCCATGGGCGCATTCTGTTCCGGCATTTGCTGCCGAATGCGATGTTTGGCTCCATTGTGTTTTCCATGTCGGATGCGGTGCTGGTGCTGCTCAACGGCGCCGCCGTGAGTTACCTGGGCCTGGGGGTGCAGCCGCCGACCGCCGAGTGGGGCACGATGGTCGCCGAAGGGCAGGCGTTTATCACCACGGCCTGGTGGATCTGTACGTTCCCCGGCCTGGCCATCGTCACGTTGGCCATGGGCTTCAGCCTGCTGGCCGACGGTGTCGCGCAAGTGTTGGGGGACCGCGCATGAGCCTGTTGCAGGTGCAGGACCTGAGCGTGATCGCCAACAACGCCGGGCGCGATGTGACCCTGGTAGACCGTGTGTCCTTTAACCTCGCCGAAGGCGAAATCCTCGGCCTGGTGGGCGAAAGCGGCTCGGGCAAGACCATGGCCTGTCGCGGGTTGATGCGCTTGTTGCCGTCGCCGAACCTGCGGGTGCAGGGCGCTGCCGTGCGGCTGGCCGGCCAGGATTTATTGGCCCTGGACGATGCCGGCATGCGCGCCGTACGCGGTGGGCAGTTGGGCATGATCTTCCAGAACCCCAGCAGCCACCTCGACCCGCTGATGCGCATCGGCGAGCAGATTGCCGAGGGCATTCGCCTGCACCAGGGCGCGTCGAAAAAAGACGCGCGCCGGCAGGCCATCGAGGTGCTGCGCCAAGTGGGCATTCCCGATCCCCAGGCGCGGGTGGACAACTATCCCCACGAGTTTTCCGGGGGCATGCGCCAGCGCGCGATGATCGCCGTCGCGCTGGGCTGCAACCCGAAAGTGTTGATCGCCGACGAACCGACCACGGCCCTGGATGTGACCGTGCAGGCACAAATCCTGCGCTTGCTGCTGGACCTGCGCGACCGGCGCGGCCTGTCGATCATCATGATTACCCACGACCTTGGCGTGGTGGCGCAGACCTGTGATTCCATCGCGGTGATGTACGCCGGGCGCCTGTGTGAGCAGGGCAGCAAGTACGACTTGCTGGCACGCCCGCAACACCCGTACACCGCCGGCCTGATCGCTTGCCAGCCGGCCCACAGCAGCGGCCACGCCTTGCTGCGCACCATCGCCGGGCAACCGCCGTTGCTGGATGCGCTGCCCGACGGTTGTCGCTTCAACCCGCGCTGCCCGCAGGTGGGCGCCTTGTGTACTGAGCAAGTACCGCAAGGCCTGCGCGTGGCCTGTCACTACCCGTTGGGAGCGCGCCCATGAGCCTGTTGCAGATCAAGGACCTGGAGGTGACGTTTGCTGCGTCAGGCAGCGGTTTCCTGGGGTTGAACAAGCAGTGGGTGAGGGCGGTCAACGGGGTCTCGCTGAACCTCGCGGCGGGGGAAACCCTGGGCTTGGTCGGCGAGTCCGGCAGCGGCAAGAGCACGTTGGGCCGGGCGATCCTGCACCTCAATCCGATCAGCGCCGGGCAGGTGCTGTTTGATGGCATCGACATGGCCCATGGCAGTCCGATCGATATCGCGCGCCTGCGCCACGAAACCGCGATGATCTTCCAGGACCCTTATGCTGCGCTGAACCCGCGCCACACCATCGGCGAAACCATTGCCGAAGTGCTGCGGGTACAGCGCAAGGTCGCGCCGGACCAGATCCCGCGCCGCGTCGATGAGCTGCTCGACCTGGTCGGCTTGCGCCCCGAACTGGCCAGCCGAAAGCCCGGCTCCCTCAGCGGCGGCCAGTGCCAGCGCGTGGGTATCGCCCGGGCGCTGGCGGTGGAGCCGCGCTTGATCGTCGCCGATGAGTGCGTGGCGGCGCTGGACGTGTCGATCCAGGGCCAGATCATCAACCTGTTGCTGGAACTGCAACAGCGCATGAACCTGGCGATCCTGTTTATCGCCCATGACCTGGCCATCGTGCGCCGCCTGTGCGACCGCGTGGCGGTGATGTACCTGGGCAAGATTGTCGAGGAGGGGCCGGTGGAAGCGGTCTTTACCGCGCCGCGCCATCCCTATACGGCGGCGTTGATCGAGGCGATTCCCGAGATCGATCCCCATCGGCCGTTGCCTACAGAGCCTTTGCCCGGTGAGCCACCGAGCCCGCTGAACCTGCCTACCGGTTGCGCCTTCCACCCGCGTTGCCGGCATGCGCAGGTGATGTGTTCCATGGCGTTGCCGCCTACCCATTTCCTGCACGAGCATCGGTACAGTTGCGTGCTTGAAGAACCGTTGCTTTAACCCTCTGCCATTCATTAACAAGGAGTTGTGATATGCAATCGCGCCACTTGAAGTTGCTCGCCGCCGCTACATTGACCGCTTGGTCGCTGACCGCCGGTTTGGCCCACGCCGCCGGTGTTCTCACCATCGGCTGCCGTGAAGACAGCACCACGTTCGACCCGATCAAAAGCGCGCAAAACCGTGACACCTGGGTATTCGCCAACGTGTACGACACCCTGGTCCGCGTGGATAACCTGGGCACCAAGATGGAACCGGGGCTGGCAGAAAGCTGGGAGATTTCCAAGGACGGCCTGACCTACACCTTCAAGCTGCGCGAGGCGAAGTTCTCCGATGGCTCGGCGATCAGCGCCGACGACGCGGCGTTCAGCCTGTTGCGCATCCGTGACAACAAGGCCTCGCTGTGGAGCGATCCGTTCAGCCTGATCGACACGGCCAAGGCGGCCGATCCGAAGACCCTGGTGGTCACCCTGAAGACTCCGGCTGTAGCTTTCCTCTCGCAGCTGGCGTCGCCGACGGTGTCGATCCTGTCGGAAAAAGCCATGACCAAGATGGGCGAAGAGGCCTATTCGGAAAACCCGGTCACCTCCGGCGCGTTCACCGTGGATGAGTGGCGCAAAGGCGACCGTGTGATCCTGAAGAAGAACCCGAACTTCTGGCAAGCCAAGAACGTCAGCCTGGACGGCGTGGAGTGGGTCTCCGTGACCGACGACAACACGCGTATGCGCATGGTGCAGAACAACGAACTGGACACGGCGATCTTCGTGCCGTTTTCCCGGGTTGAAGAGCTGAAGAAAGACAAGAACGTGGTGATCCACTCTGACCCGTCCACCCGCGAAGATCACCTGCTCATCAACCACGAGCACGGTCTGCTGGCCAAACCGCAAGTGCGTCAGGCGCTGGACATGGCCATCGACAAACAATCGCTGGTCAAGACCGCCACTTACGGTCAGGGCACTGTGGCTTATTCCTACATCCCTAAGGGGTCGCTGTTCCACTACGCCAACAACCTGCAACGCCCGTATGACCCGACGGCCGCCAAGAAGCTGCTGGCCGATGCCGGCGCCAAGGACTTGAAGCTCAACTACGTGGTCAACGCCGGCAACGAAGCCGACGAGCAGATCGCGGTGATTATCAAGGACCAGTTGGCCAAGGTCGGCGTGACCGCCAACCTGCAAAAGGTTGACCCGACGCAAAGCTGGCAGATGCTGGTGGACGGTGAGTACGATATTTCGGTGATGTACTGGACCAACGACATCCTCGACCCGGACCAGAAAACCACCTTCGTACTGGGCCACGACACCAACCAGAACTACATGACCCGTTACAAGAACGACAAGGTCAAGGACCTGGTGGCGGCCGCGCGGATCGAGGCCGACCCGGTCAAGCGTGAGCAGATGTATGTGGAGTTGCAGAAGCTGGCGAAGCAGGATGTGAACTGGATCGACTTGTACTACAGCCCGTACATCAACATCTCACGCAGCAACGTCAAAAACTTCCTGCAAAACCCGTTGGGTCGTTTCACCCTTGAAGACGTGGTGAAAAACTAAATAACACCGCAATAAAAAATGTGGGAGCGGGCTTGTGTGGGAGCGGGCTTGCTCGCGAAAGCGGTGTATCAGGGCCAGGTTTGCTGG